>JADFZU010000001.1:106738-161720 GCA_015232365.1 Magnetococcales bacterium
TTCAATCTCTTTACCTATACTCTGAATTACACTCAGGTCAGCCCCGGCAATTTTAATCCCAACCGGGGTTTTGATTCCAGTTGCAAGCATATCGATACGGGTTTTGATCGGCATCACCCAGGCATTGGTTACACCAGGGATTTTTACCGCACTGTTAAGCTGCTCTTTAATATCTTTTAAGTTAATGCCAGGCCGCCACTGTTCTTTTGGTTTTAGCTGAATAATGGTCTCAATCATGGTTAGCGGTGCCGGGTCAGTAGCGGTTTCAGCCCGTCCTATTTTGCCAAAAGCCTGCTTCACCTCCGGCACAGTACGAATCAACTTATTGGTCTGCTGCAAAAGTTCCTGGGCCTTGCCGATGGATATGCCGGGAAAGGTGGTGGGCATGTACATCAGATCTCCCTCATCTAGATCAGGGAGAAACTCAGAGCCGATCTGTTTGAGTGGCAGAAAACCAACGCCAACTATAAGCAGACAGAAAAACAGCACTACAACCGGGGATTTTACCACTAAGGAGACAAACGGTTTGTAGAGCCACATCAGACCGCGGTTTATAGGGTTTTTATGTTCAGGTATGATATGGCCTTTGATGAAATAGCCCATCAATACTGGAACCAGGGTAATGGATAGTGCTGCTGCACCAGCCATGGAGTAGGTTTTGGTAAATGCCAGAGGAGAAAACAGTCTTCCCTCCTGAGCCTCCAAGGTAAAGACTGGTAGAAAGCTCAAAGTGATGATAAGCAGGGCAAAAAATAGTGACGGACCAACCTCGCAAGCCGCCTCGCTGATCAGTCTCCAGTGGGTTTTGTCATCCAGCTTCTCGCCATGGTTTTTTTTATAGTTCTCTATATGTTTGTGAGCATTCTCAATCATAACTATAGCGGCATCAACCATTGCACCGATAGCTATGGCTATTCCACCCAGTGACATGATGTTGGCATTTATCCCTTGAATTTTCATGATTAAGAAAGCTACTAAAATACCGATAGGCAGGCTGATGATAATGACCAGGGAAGATCGAAAATGAAAGAGGAATATAAGGCAGATAATAGCGACAACTATAAACTCCTCTACCAGCTTTAGTTTTAGAGTGTCGACAGCTCTTTTGATCAAGCTGGAACGGTCATAGGTGGTGACAATCTCCACCCCATCAGGCAGCCCCTTTTTTAGCTCCTCAAGCTTTTTTTTCACACCATCAATAGTAGTCAGGGCATTTTCGCCAAAGCGCATGACTACAACACCGCCGACAACCTCTCCTTCGCCGTCCAGTTCGGCTATGCCCCTACGCATCTGGGGGCCTATACGCAGATCGGCAATATCACTAAGAAGAATGGGGATGCCTTTATCGCTCAAACCCAGGGGGACATCTCTTAAATCTTGCAGACTTTTTAAATAGCCGGTAGCCCGCACCATGTACTCCGCTTCAGCCATCTCCACCACCGAACCGCCAACCTCCTGGTTGGCCATGCGAACCGCCATCTTGATTTTTTTTAATGGCATGTTGTAGGCACGCATTTTGATGGGGTCTAGAACAATCTGATACTGGCGCACCATGCCGCCGATAGTAGCTACTTCAGATACTCCGGGTACGGTCTGCAGTTCAAATTTTAAAAACCAATCTTGCAGAGAGCGTAGTTGGGAGAGGTCATGTTGTCCGGTTCTATCCACCAAAGCGTACTGAAATACCCAACCTACACCGGTGGCATCTGGGCCTAGTTCTGGCTGTACACCGGGGGGAAGGCGGTTTGCCACCTGGCTTAGATATTCTAAAACCCTGGATCTGGCCCAGTAGGGGTCGGTGCCGTCGGCAAATATTACATATACATAAGAGTCGCCAAAAAATGAGTACCCCCGGACTGTCAAAGCTGATGGAACTGATAGCATGGCCGTAGTTAACGGGTAGGTGACTTGATCTTCAACCACCTTGGGAGCCTGTCCTGGATAGCTGGTTTTGATAATAACCTGAACGTCTGAGAGGTCGGGAATTGCATCTACCGGAGTGGCTTTTACCGCATAGATTCCTGCTAAAATCAACACTCCTGTCAAGAGAAAGACCATGAATCGATTTTCAATCGACAGCATGATGATTTTTGCGATCATGGAGTTTTCTCCCCAGATGCAGTACTAATCTCTGTTATTTCATACTCAAACTCATCTATTTTTCCCAAGTTGAACACTACCTTTTGACCCGGTTTCAGGCCATCAATGGAGACTCCGTTTGCCAGGGAAAAATCCATTGTCATTGCTGGCCACTGTAATGCGGGAATTGGTACATGGGAGAGTTTTATCTTGTTCTCATCGGCTATAATTTGACGAATAGTACCCATACTGGAGATAGGGGCTGTCTTAGGTGTTTTTTCCACCTTCTTTTTCGGCCAGTGCTCCATGCTCTCCATATCTTCCTGACCCTCCATATCCTCCAGGCGGTCTAGAGAGCCGCTCAAGCTGGCTTGGGAGTCAATTAAAAACTGAGCCGATGTTACCACCTTGTCGCCATTTTCAAGTCCGGCCAACACCTCAACCATGCCCTCGCTCTCCATGCCGGTACGGATCTCTTTAGCTTTATATCTACCATCACCTAAAGCCAGAATTATACGCTCCCCACTGCCGCTGCGAATGACTGCCTCACGAGGGATAGCCAAAAGGTTTTTTTTTGCATCAGCAAAAATTGCAACTTTTGCATACATGTTTGGTTTCATGCGTTCATCAGGGTTTTTAAAACGGAGCCGGACTTTTAGTGTTCTGGTTTTAGCGGTAAGGGTTGGGTAGATGTAGTCTACTGTGCCCATCCAGGTTTTCCCTGGTAGATATGATAATTTTGCCTCTGCCTTGCCTCCCAATGTTACCCAGTCAGCCTGACGCTCAAACACCTCTGTTTGCAGCCAGACATGGGAGAGGTCAGAGAGTGTCATAATATTCATCTCAGGCATGACCCGCATTCCCTGACGAACCTTTAACTCGCTTACAATACCGTCCTGAGAAGCGTAAACCGCAATATGCTGTTTGACTTTCCCGGTTTTTTTTATCTGCTTGATTTGAAAAAGGGTCAAACCCAACGACTGTAAGCGTATCTCCGAGGCCCTGATCAGTCGCCGGTTTTTGCTTGAGACAGATTGCAAAAACTCCTCTTGGGCATTGACTAAAGTTGGAGAGTAAAATTCAAATAGCAGTTGCCCCTGCTTAACCCTTTCGCCCTCTGACTTTACAACCAGTTTTTCTATCCAGCCATCAGTCCGTAGATGGATATGGCTTATTCTGGTCTCGTCAAAAGCAACGTAACCAACGGTATCTATACGCCGTTGCAGGTCATGTGGTTTGGCGATAGCGGTACGCACGCCAAGATTGTTGACCATAGCAGCAGAGATAATCACGTGGGAATCATCACCATCTCTGTTGTTATCGTTACCGGCATAAACCGGGGTTAGGTCCATCCCCATGGGAGATTTTCCCGGTTTGTCCCGGCGGTAGGTTGGGTCCATAGGGGCTACCCAATAGAGAACCTCCTTCTCCTTGCTCTGTGAACCAGCAGAGACGTCAGACTTAGAGCTGTAATCCAGGCCAACAGCGTGCAAGACTCCTTGGGGAACCAACTCTTGACCAACAAGCCAACCACCGGCAAACAGACCTGCAATAAATATTACAATAGCTGCTATTGACCTCATTTTTTCTCTCCAATCAAAAATAACAGCTTGGTCTGGGTGCTCAACTCTGCGTGCTGAAGTTTTAGTTTGTCCAGCCTGACTTTTAGTTCGGTTAGATGGGCACGGATAACGCCGTTAATATCTGTCACGCCGCTCTGATATCCGGCCAGTGTCGTCTGGGTATAGGTAACGGCTTCCGGAATTAGCTTGAAAGTAAACAGTTTTAGACGTTTTTTGACCAAATCCAAATTAACAGTACTCATCTCCAGTTCTGATTGTAGCATTCGTAATTTATCATCCCTTTCATGCTGTGCAGCCTCTACGCCAATAGTTCTGGATTTATAGATCCGGTCTTGACGGTTTTTGGTGAAAAGGGGAATATCCAAAGAGACCATTACCGAGAGCAGGTTGGAGCGTTCAACTCCCATTTTATTGTCACGTCTATAACCATAGGTCAGATCAGTCATCCAGGCAGGTTTATACTTTTCTTCGGCAAGCTTGACTCCAAATTGGCTGGTTTTGATCTTGCTGTCAGCCAGGAGAATTGCCGGATGGTTCTGGAGATTGTTCAGAATTGCTTCTTGGTTTGGTAGATCGTCAAATTCAGGAAAAACCGCTGGGATCTCCCCAAAGGCAGATTTTCTCCCGATCCATTTTGCAAGTTTGGCTCTAGCAATTTTTTCCTTATCAGTTATTTTCAACAGACGGTCATCCATCCTGGAGTGGGCCAGGGATGCCTCTAGAATCCTCTGTTTTTTCTCTTTGCCAGAACTGTAGCGAAACTGTGCAATCTCCACAAACTGACTTAAAAATTTTTTACTTTTCAAAACAGTTTCATGGGCAAGTTTTTGGAATACTATATCTATATATGCAAGACGGACATCACGGAGAATTGCCAGGCGCTCCAGGTCAACTTTTCGATCTTTTATCTCGGCTTTGGAGCGGGTTTTGTTCTGTTTTATCTCCAGGGAGTCGCCACGGGGAATCATCTGTTGAAAACCAACCTGCTGCTGGGTCATGTTCTCTTGATCCAGATCATAACTATCAGTCGGCATTCCAATAAGAGCCATTTTAAGTCGTGGATCTGGCCACTGATTATCAGCAACTGATTGTTCCATTAGTAATCGAGATTCAGCTTCTAGTTGCAGGAGCAGGGGATCATTTTTTGTCGCCAATGTCTCAGCCTCTTCAAGAGATAGAGAGGCAAGAGCAGGGAGGCTCAAGAGGCCAGATAACAGAAGAGTAACCACTGCAAAATATTTAAGACAGGGTCTTGGCGGCATGACAATCCTCAAAGTTTGTTAATGTTTACTGCATTGGTAAAATTTTGGTGATTACATACTCATACTCACCAGATTTCATAAGAACAAAATGGACCTTTTGTCCAGGTTCCAAGCCGGCAAGGGAGGTGTTCTTCTTGACCGAAAAATCCATCCGCATTGGCGGCCAGCTTAGTGCCGGTATTGGGCCGTGGCTTATGTTTACTTTATGCTTTTTGCTGTTGATCGAGTTGAGTTTACCCATGGCTTGGATCTCATGTTGATGGGCAGAGGCAGATTTATTGATTTCACCCATACTACCATGATCTGAATGGTTGTTTGCTCCTGCAGCTATAGCGGTTCCAGATAACAGTAATAACACCAAGGCCAAGGTTGAAAATGGTACAAATTTATGCATTGGTTTCTCCAGGCAGATAGTTGAAAGTTTTAATATTTATATTGAGCATTCATTTTGTATAGGAAGTTACTCTTAGTAGTGTTGATTGCATGATAATTATTGGTAAAAATATGCGTCTGGAAACGTTTATGTGCAAAGGCCAGTATATCAAGATAGTTTACCAAAAGATATTTTTTTTTAACTCTGGTAGGGTAGAAGCTATTTAGTTGACAGCCTCTAATGGTCAAGCTGACAGAAATGGCTGAATAGACAATTTTTATTTTAGTATTTTTATGTCTGTTTTAAACTTGTATCATCTTCTATTTGCTGTTTTTGGTGGTTTGCTACAACAGGCTCCAACATGTTTTAAATTATCTATCTGGTTTTTTTCCTTGAAAAGTACCCACCCCCTACTTAGGCGAGATAAAAAACTATCATCAGGGGGGTGTCCTATATCTGTTAATAATCTCTCAATCTCTAAAAAATTTATATGCTTTAAATCATAAGTTAAGGTAACTCTATTTTTCTGCCAATCAGTTCTGACTAGAGTTACCCCTTCAATAGCAGAAATTGATTCAACAATAGCATCTCCGCACTGAGAGCAGAACATTCCAGTAACTTTAACTTTAGCGGTTGCCTGCTGTTTCACTCTCTCCTCCAATTGAGCATTTTTTCATGTTGATGATAACAGAAAAAAAGAGTGATTTTATAGAATTTTATTGAAACATTTAAACAAATGTTACTTTTAAGCGACAGATATGTTACCACCAAAATCCTGTAAATATCGCTGTCGTGGCTGCAACTCTCTGAAATCATCATCACCATAACCATTTTTCTACTAATGACCATCCTGAACATTGTACAGAAAGGCTATATGGGTGATATAAAAAGGTATTAAGTGGAGCTGTAAACAGTAAACACAACAAAAAAGCATCTATATTTTTAAATTAGGAGAGTCTATGGCAGTTGCATCAGGCATGCTTTGCTCTCTAATAATATCTTTAAGCTGGTCGTGAGCTTCGGCAAAATCTGGATCTATAGCGATAACCTTATGAAAACTGGCAACAGCTCCATCAATATCTCCAAGAGCTTTTAAGCTGTTACCAAGGTTATAGTGGGCTAGGGTGTTGTCAGGTGAAAAACTTATGGCTTTTTGGTAGCTGCTTACGGCTTCATTATGGTGTCCTTGCTCAGCAATTGCGTTGCCAAGGTTGATATGAGCCTGGGTGTAGTCCGGTTTAATATCTATGGCTTTGTGAGCATTTATAATTGCAGCATCCAACTCCCCTTGCTCTTTTAAAAGATTGCTCAGGTTGCTGTATGCCTCAGCAAAATCCGGGATGATTTCTATAGCTTTTTTATAGCTTGCAACAGCTTCGTCAACTCTGCCCTGTTCGCTAAGAACATTGCCGAGATTGCTGTGAGCTTGGGCTAGTTCTGGGTTTATTGTTATGGCTTTTTGGAAATTGGCAACTGCATCATCAAGTTTGCCTTTGTACTGTAGAGTTGCCCCGAGGTTGTTCAAGGCTGCGGCATTTTCCGGGTTGAGTTTAAGGCTCTTTTTATACCAAAAAATTGCATCGTTAAACTTCCCTGATTGATGATAGTCTATCCCTTTTTTAACAGCTTCCAGTGCCTCAACATCATTTTTTACACTTTTAACCTTTGCACTGTTGGAGCCGGTTTTTTTTGGTTTTACAAACAGTATATAAAAAAGTAGTACAACCCCTGCAACCATTAGTAGAAAACGGATAGATACCAACGCTTTATAAAAGTTACCGTTTGTGTTGGGCTGCACTTCAATATTATTTTTTTCTGATTTACCCTCCTCCTGCTCACTTTTAACGACTGCCGGTAGCGGTTTGGTTTGAATCTTTGGCGTTTGCTCAGGTAGGGTTGCTTTTGCCGCTTTGTCAATAGGTTTTTGAACACCGTTTTTTATTCTGTATTTAGGGGCGTTGGCAAGACGTTCCGATGCCAGTGTTTTGTAGAAATCGCTGTTATCATAAGGATTTTTTGGTTCGTTAAAAAAAGGTTGTGTTTTTCTAACCTGATTTTTTTGCTGGGGTGGTTTCTCTCTTTTGAATTTTGTATATCTGCCAAGATGGTCAGAAAGCTTGAGTTGAAGAGTCTCAGCCGTGGCTAAGCTGGCTGTAGGAAGTGCTGCGGCAAACAGAAAGAGAGTGCCGTAAAAAGCTAGAAAAAATTTATGCATGGCGTTTTAAATTTCAACCACTTTATCAACTGAACCAGAGAGTTTGAACAATAACACTAACTCCGGCAATGGCGGCTATAGTAAGCACTGCATACCTGGTTTTACCTTTATCCAGCCATTTAGCTGCAGGTTGGGCTAAAAGCAGTCCCAATAGTACTGCTGGCATTAGATATAGGCCGTTTAAAACTTCTTCTACACCCATCCGTCCAACTTTGTTGAGTCCAGCCAATGTAAGTAGACTACCTATGAAAAAAAAGATGGCAAGGGTTCCTCTGAATTTTGGTCCAGAGGCGTTTTGGTAGAGTAGGGCAACAGGCGGTCCACCCATTGCGGTAGTAATGCTCATAATCCCGGAGAGCAGACCAGCTGGAATAGTGGTGCGGAGGCTATGTTCCTGAATATGAATGCCGATACAAGATAATAGCACCGATGAGAGCACCAAAAAACCAAAGAGTAGGGATAGGCTATGGTTTGATAGGCTTTGCAACATGTATGCACCAATGGTAAGTCCCGGTAAAAAGCCGATAAGCAGCCAGCCCAAATTACGTATATCAGCCTCTTTTCGCTCTCGATAGGCCATGGTAAAAGAGAGTAGAAGCCCTGCAAAGGTAATAGGGCCTGGAACCAACTCCGGCTGTAAAAGCATAAGAATAGGTGCCGCAACCAGAGCGAAGCCAAACCCAACCGCCCCCTGAATAACAGTACCGCATAAAAGAGTAAAAAAAATCAGGGAATATTCCAAGCTAACTACCTTAAATTTTTATGTAAATATAGATATTAAGTATACTTTGTTGAGGTGGTTGGGGCAACGGTAGTTGGAAGTTGGAGTTGGGGGAAGGTTGGATTTGTGTTTTGAATTGTAAGTGATATTTAATAATGGGTAATCAAAACTCATTTGGCTGCTTAATAGAATACTAGCCAGCAAGTCGCAAGAACAATACCCTTTATGCCACTCCAGGCCACATATGTACTGTATTTCCTGAAACACCATTCCGGGCATCATTCGTGCAACATACTGGCTAAATTGATTTACATAGCCTCTTTTGAAACTGTTCTGTAGAAAAACAGATATTTTGTTTCTATTGCGTTTCTAGAATTTACAGGCCATAAAACCAGAAACCGCAGATAGAATTACTAGAGGCGAAAGAAAATCCACGTAAATACAAAGCCGGGTATAGTTATTAGTAAAAAATGTTATTAATTCTGCTTGTCTAGGATGTGTTCACCAAACTTTTTGTCAGTGTTTAGAATATGGTTGATAAGCCACTGATTCAAAAAATCCAATAATTCTGATGCTGGAACAGGCGTCCCAACTTTTAAACCTTTATGTACTTCAACGACTTTTGTGGAGAAGCTTCGGTGCTGATTCAAGTGTTTTTTGTAATCCTCATTAGAGCTGTTTTCATAATCAAACTTTTCCATCAGGGTCTCTTCTTCTTCAAAGTGATAAATCGCATAACTTAAAAGGTCTTGGACTATTCTCTCCATTGTGGCTATCTGGAAATTACCTGATAGTTTATCTGATGCTTCATTAAGTGCATGGACCAGGATCTTGTGCTGATCATCAATTTCTGTAACACCGGTCATATACTCATCTTTCCAAAGTAACTTGTCTGGTTTATCTTCCATAATCTTTATGTCCCCTTATGAGTATGAATTCAGAATAGGTTTGATAGATTTGTTTAAGTGCATCAAGACAACTTCTCCTGGAAGCGAAATTGATGGATAGCAACAATCAGGGCATTGTTAAGCTCGGTTAATTTACCCATAGTAAGCATGGCTGAAATTTCATCATGATTGGCAACTTGATCACATAGTTTAAGGTGTTCTTGATGAACCTTACGGTGGTTGGCGTCCATCTCATGAAGTCGAGTCAGGTGGCTATAATGCTCAGCCCCATCACCATGATACCAAGCGGTGAGTTTACAAGTTTCATAAGACTCCTGAGATGGTATTTTTTCCCCGTTACGAAACGCAGTTTTAATTTGTTCAAACCAGGTTCTATGTGCCACTTCGATAACTAGCAACTCAAACTGCCCGCGGGATGGATAACGGTCATGAGCAGTCTGCCATACTGGGTTGCTGTTATAATTCTCCAGCCATTGGATAAATATATCACTTGGCATCGGCTTGGCAATTGCGTAACCTTGAACCACTTTACAGCCCATGCCGATCAACATCATGATCTGATCTATATTTTCAACACCTTCAGCAACAACCTCAGTATTGAAGGCTTTGGACAGGCCAATAATGCCTTGCACGATAGCAAGATCACCTGGATCATCTTGCATATCACGAATATAGCTCTGATCAATTTTCAGGGTATCTACGGAGAGGTGTTTAAGGTGTGACAGAGACGAATAGCCTGTCCCAAAATCATCCAGTGCATATGAAAAATTTAACTTTCTGCTCTCATTGATTAGTCGTGCCACACTTTTCATATCCTCCAATGCTGCTGTCTCAAGAATCTCCAGTTTTATAGGATTATCTTCTTTGTCAGAGAGTTCATGATAAAACTTTTCAAGAGAGCTTTTAAAGTCTTTATGAAGTAACTGCCGGGCAGAGATATTGATACCAATAGTGAGGCTTATTCCCTTTTCCTTCCATTTTTTTAGTTGTGACATGGCTTCGGAAATCACCCAACTTCCCAAGTCTATGATCAAATCATCCTTCTCTATCAGAGGAAGAAACTCTCCTGGAGAACGTACGCCAAGAATTGGATGGTTCCAGCGAATCAAAGCTTCCACACCAACTACAGATCCTGACTGGCAGTCGATCTGCGGTTGGTAATATAGCTGGAACTGTTTCTTCTCAAGAGCTTTTGCCATCATTGTAAGAGTGTTCTGGTTAGCTCGGTTCCGAGAGGCCAGAGTTGGGTCGAATAGTTCGAAATTGTTTTTACCCAGCTCTTTTGCTTTGTACATTGCCTGATCAGCGTGACGCAATAATTTATCAACTCCAGATGGATCGTTTGGAAATAATGTAACTCCGATACTAGCGGTAACTGAGCAGACCGATTTATCAAACGGTATCGGCTGTGCGATTGAAATAAGGACTCTGTTTAATGCCAGGATGCACTCATCATCTGTATTTAAATTATTTATTAATAAAACAAACTCATCTCCACCAAGACGCAGGGCCGTATCCTCACCACGGACACTTTCAAGCAACCGTTCCGCTGTCACTTTAAGCACTTCATCACCAGCCTCGTGACCAAGCGTATCGTTGATCGGTTTGAAACCATCAAGATCCATTAAACAAACAGCAAGCATATGCCCGCTGCGTTTGCTATGGGCTATAGCTGTTTTAACCTTCTCGTTTAGCAATATCCTATTAGGTAAACCAGTTAAGCTATCGTAATAAGCACTTTGACTGAGATCGTGGCTATTTATTACTAATTCGCTAACTTCGTGAGTCATGCAAAGAATAGAGCTATCGTGGGAGTTGCCAGGTAAGGCATAGACATTAAAATGAAACCACTCTTGTTTATTGTCGAAATTTACACCTACAATGGTGTCCTGGTCACAAATCTCGCCACGAATAGCTTTGGAAATAGGAAATGTTTTGTTGGTCATGGGAGTGTGTTTAAAGTCGCACATCCTTACCATGACATCCATGCAGTTAATAGGACCTTGAAATGAGTGGTCTATTTTAAAGTGTTTTTTTGCATTTGGGTTGGCATATAATAAATTTCCATCAGAATTCCAAACTGAAATACCATCTGTCAGTTGGTTGCCAATAAGCTCGAGTTCGTTATAACAATCTTCTTCGTTGCCTATAAATATTTCGCTTATTAAATTATGGCTGGACTTTGGAGCTATACTGTTCATCAAGGAGCACCATATATACCAAGTTGAAATAGTCAAATATTGAGAGTTTGAAGTTTCAATTTTTTGGTTAAGTTACCATACGTAAAAGCACAGAGGCTAAGGTATTTTGTATTAATTGGTAGGATTATAGCTAACCTATTTATAAATTGTTGAGCCTAGAAACTTTGGTAATTGTAGATAGTCTGTCATATAAGAAGACTGGTGTACATATCAAGCAGATTTGTGCCTATACAGGATATTACACAAGCAACACCAGTTAAGGCGTTCCATGCATCATAAGTGTGATGTCAAGGCTAAACACCTTTAACCTGGGTTCGGCAGTCAAAGGCAATATGATAGAGAAAAACTGGTGCGGATGAGAAGATTTGAACTTCCACGGAGTCGCCCCCACTGGCACCTGAAGCCAGCGTGTCTACCATTCCACCACATCCGCACAGAACCGGGACAATATCAAGAGAGTTTTGTAGCGTCAAGGGACACTGATCGCCAATATTTATAGAGATCCAGAGACGGCCAGTCCCTGTTTGGCTTGGTTAGCAGCCAAGGTTATGTTTTTAGTTGCTTAAATGCGAACCACCGCCATCAACAAGCTGGGCCGGATCTATGCCCATGGCCCATAGTGCTGCAGTCCAGCGACTTTCTGACGGCATGTCAAAAAGCACCTTGCGGTCGAAATTTCCTATCAACCAGGAGTTCTCCCTGATCTCTTTTTCTAGCTGTCCTTTTGCCCAACCTGAGTAGCCTAGAGCGAAAAAAAACTGGCTATCTGTCTCTGTCTCAACCAGTGTGCGGAGAATATCCGGGTCTGTACCGAGAAAAAGACTATCACCGACTTTTAGATGGGTGTGGTCGTCACTCTCCTGTTCGAACAGGACAAAACCTCTCTCTAAGGATACCGGGCCGCCTTGGTAGACTATTTTTGCTTGATCATCCCGTCGCCATTTAAGATTTAGCTGCTCAATGACCTCATCCATTGGGGCCGGGTGGGGCTGATTGATAACCAATCCCAACGCCCCTTCATTATCATGGCTACAGACAAATAGAACAGTTCTCTCGAAGTTGTTGTCTTCAAGTGTTGGCATTGCTACCAAAAATTTACCTGCCAGACTGTTCTCTTTTTTCATTAGCTGTCCAATTGCACCTGTAGTTTTGCATGGATTCCATCAAAGCCACCGTTACTCATGATAACCACTTGATCGCCGCTTTTCCAGCTTGAAGATAAAATTTCTACTACTGCCGCAGCATCAGCCACTACATGGGCCACATCCCCAGCATTTGAACTTTTGGCTCTGTTTAAGTTCTGGACAATAAGATCAACATCTAAAAGCTCAGAGTCAGGTAGGCCGCGAGCTGCCGGTCTGGTCATGATAACCCGGTCTGCCGGGGCAAGTGCTGTGGCTAAACGGTCTTGATGAATCCGCCGACGCATGGTGTTTGACCTCGGCTCTAAAACCGCCCACACCCGTCCTTTTCCAGTAACTTTGGCTTGCAAACCACGCAGTGTGGTCTCTATGGCTGTGGGGTGATGGGCAAAATCATCATAAACAGTAATGCCTTTCATCTCAAAACGTTTCTGGAGGCGGCGTGCCACTCCTTGAAACCCCTCCAGACCTTTTTTTACCAGTTCTGGAGCCATGCCATGGACCAAAGCAACAGTGGCTGCTGCCATCCCATTTATAACATTGTGCTCACCAATCAGGTTCCAGTTGACTTTCAGAATCGGCTTGTCACCATTAAAGAGTTGCCATCTACTTCCATCACTATGCTCAAGTTTGGCGTGATAACTGTTACCAGGAGCAAAACCGTAGGTGATGACTGGACTAAACGCACTGGGCAGAAGGCCGCATATTTCCGGGTCATCGCCGTTGGCCAAAATATGTCCAGATGCAGGAACTGATCGGAGTAGAAGTCGAAACTGTTTTCTAATTGCTTCTAAATCTGGATAGATATCGGCATGGTCAAACTCCAGATTATGGAGGATTAAAGTCCGAGGCCGGTAGTGTAGAAATTTGGGCCGTTTATCAAAAAATGCCGTATCATACTCATCACCTTCAACCACCACCCATGGCGATTTTGGGAAGCGGACCCCTTGACCAAAATCTTGGGGAATGCCGCCGATAAAAAAACCCGGCTGCCAGCCACCACTATCCAAAACTTTTGCTGTCATGCTTGAGGTTGATGTTTTGCCATGGGTACCAGTCACTACAACCGGGTGTCGTCCTGCTAAAACATTGTCAAAAAGCCACTGTGCACCAGAACAGTAAGGCAGCCCCATATCCAGTACAGCCTCAAGCTCAGGGTTGCCACGAGAGATGGCGTTGCCGACCAAAACCTGGTCGGGAACCGGATCAAGATTTTCTGGAGCAAATCCTGAGAAGGTTTTTATCTTCTGCTCTTCTAAAAAATCACTCATCGGCGGGTAGATACCAGAGTCAGAGCCGGTAACCAGCCAGCCTTTATCTTTTGCCAACGCTGCAAGTCCAGCCATTGCTGTGCCGCATATTCCAATTATATGTAGATGGTGTGCCATTACAACTCTATCCTTTTGCCTTTTTTTGCCTCTAACTCCAGACCAAAGGCGACTCACTATCTGCTATGGCCATGGCAAGTATTTTACGAAATTCTGACCAGTCAAAACCTGGTCCTGGGTCCCATTTTCTAGTTGGGGCAATATCTTGATGCCCAACAATTTGTTGGTCTGTTATAGCTGGATACCTGGTTTGCAATGTGCGGATCAAAGTGGCTAGCTCTTGGTACTGGGCTGACTCAAACTTGTTCTTTTCATCACCCTCAAGCTCTATACCAATGGAAAAATCATTACACTGGTCTCGCCCCTGCCACAGGCTAACCCCTGCATGCCAGGCTCGTGCAGCAACCGGCACATACTGGGTAATACTACCGTCACGCTTGATTAAAAAATGGGATGACACCCTGAGATTGGCAATTTTTTCGTAGAACGGGTGGGCGTTTGGGTCAAGACAGCCCAAAAACAGGTCATCCACACCACAACCGCCAAACTCTCCCGGCGGCAGGCTGATGGCATGGATAACCAGCAGGTCTATTTGAGCTCCATCCGGTCGTTGATCACAATGGGACGAAGGTAGATAACGGAAATTGGAGTTGGTCAGTCTACTCTCTCCACGGAAGCTACCTCGGGTATTTTCTCTTTCAGTGCTTTTTCAATGCCACCCTTAAGTGTCATCATAGCTCCAGGGCATGATCCGCAAGCCCCTTTCAAACGGACGTTTACTACATTGTCTGCTGTTACATCAACCAGCTCTACATCACCGCCATCTCTTTGTAAAAAAGGACGAATCTCTTCAATTACTTTTGCAACGCGTTCTAGCATGATCTCTCCAATTTATCTTTGATAATTTTCTAAAGTTTTAACTGGCCTCAGTCTAACCTTAAATGAACAGATAAAAAAGTCACTTTGGTAAAAAACCGGGATATTTGGCTAAATAACCTCTATTTTTTTACGGTTTTTCACCAATTTTTGAAAATGCTTCCATCCATTTAGGATAGAGGGAAAAGTAGTTTTCCATAGCTTTTGAAGGGTCAAAATTGGCAGGGTCAAAATCGTTCATACTCTCCAGAGCTTTTCTTTTCATCTCTTCAAGAACCTCAGTCTGTATTGGTGCCACATCTGGCAGTCCAAGAAAGGCTCTTGCCTCTTCAGGAGAGATATCTATTTCTACATTGATTTTCATTTTTTACTCCTAGAGGTTGAGAAAAACTTACCTTGAAATATCTTGGTTATAAAAACTGAAAGTTATTTGGCAATAAATATTTACAAAAGCATCAGTTGCAATCTTGGCACTCCCAATTGATTTGAATTTTGATCAGCCAATAGTTTTGGCTGATGATAATGGCAAAAAGAGGCTTTCAAACCCCATCCTATACGTTTAGTCTACTTAGAGCTTGAAGAAAAATCAAACCTTGCTAGGATCAGACAAGGTTGGGAATCATAATATGGGTAGCTTTAAAACTTGCTTGTTAAGTCGCGATGTCTGTTTGCAACTATTTGATGTTCAAGTTTTTTTTCTTGATTTGGTTAAGTTGTCTGTGTTTATGATAACTCCTGTAGAAGTGGATGTTGGAAATATAGTGATTTTCTTTCTTGGTTTTTGTTACCAAAAGATACAATTTATTAGTATATGAAAGGGCGTATTTGGGGTAGTCTCTGTATATTCGTTGATTTTGTGCTTCCCAAAACCAGTTTTGCCCTGGGTTTGTGATTTCAAGGAGAAACACTGTGAAACAATGGTTAGTTCCGGTTGAGAAATTTCATATTCTCTCATTGGTTGTTTTTTTATCTATTCTTTCCAGTGCTGGAGTTGCTTATGCAAAGGTAGATAACATCGCGGAAGCCTCTGCTTCGGCAAAGATGGCTGAAGCGGCTATCGCCAAGAATGATCTGGCTTCCGCTCTGAAGCTATTTGTTGAAGCCCATAATCTTGACCCAACTTCACAACAGTATCTAAAATCAGCAGCAATGCTCAGCAAAGCCCTGAAAAAGAGTGATGACGCTCGCCGCTACTTTCTAAAGGCAGCTAGTTTGGCAGCAAAAGCCAAGAGCCGTGATGAGATTGCGGCTTACAATAAAGAGCTAACCGCTCTTAGCAGTGTAAATCCAGCCTGGGTCGATGCCCAGACCGGCAAAGCAGCATTTTTCCCGCCTAAAAAGAGAAGAGCAGCAGGAATGTGGTCCCAGATGCGACAAGGGGCAGGTCAGGCGATGGCCAAGGGGGATGTTGAAGGGGCTGTAAAGCTATCAAAACGGGCTTTGCAGACGGCAGAAGACAATTTTGGTGAAGAACACTATGTTGTTCTGCTTAGTCTTCGTGAGCTGGCAGTTTATAAATATCAGAGCGGCAAGGTTGCCGAGGCGTTGGCCGACCTGAAAAAATCCGAGGCGTTGGGTGAGAAAATTTTAAGCCCTCTGCACCCTGATGTATTGGCGGTTATCTCTCTTCAAGCCGATATTTTGGAAGCTCAGGCCAAAATTAGTGAAGGCGCTGTGCTTCGCAAGACTATCTATGATCGTTATACCGATAAAAATGGTTTGGGAGAAAAGCATATATCCACAATACAGGCCGGTCTGGGCTTAGCTCGTAGTTATATCAACTTGAGCAAAAATAAAGAGTCGCAAAATATCACCTCAGGTTTGTGTCACAACATCAAAAAATCTTTAGGTGGCTATGCCAACGATCTTGCTGATTGTCTGACTCTCTTGGCAACAGCTCAAGACCGCCAGGGCAACATTGAGATTGCTGTGTCTACCTATCAGCGGATTGAGATGATACAGAGGATGCTATTGGCGGAAAATGATCCTGCCCTTTTGACTACCAGGGTGGAGAAGGCAGAGCTTATCCGGCGCTTGGGAGATTATGCGAAAGCCAAAAAGATTTTAGACAAGGTTTTAAACTCTGGTGTTGATAGCAACTCCAGAGTGATGGTTGATGCCAAGGAGCGTCTGGTTAGAGTCTTAGAGGATATTGGCAAGTATGAAGAGGCTGAAAGGCTTATTCGTGAAGTGTTGGCCTATGAAAAAAAGAGCCTTCCAGAGACACACCCCAATGTTTTGTCAGCTCAGGACAAACTGGCGGGAATTCTCCGTCGTAAGGGTGAGTTCGGCGAGGCAGAAGAGCTTTATAAAGCGACTCTTGATGGCTACCGGAAAGTGTTTGGCGATAATAACCAGGCCACAATCAATGTGATGAACAACCTGGGATTAACCCTTGAAAATGCTGGGCTTTATGATGAAGCCGAGCCGTTGTTGCGGATTACTTTTATTGCTGCCCGTGAGCAAATGGGTGATAACCATACAACAACATTGGCTTTTATGAACAATCTCGCCATGCTGTACGAAAGCCAGGGGATTTTTGATAAAGCTGAACCTCTCTATAATCAGGCAATTGAAAGTTCTACTGAAAAACTTGGCGAGAACCATCCTGATGTGATTGCCTTTGTTAATAATTTAGCCTATCTGGCTCTTTTGCAGCAAGATTACGACAAAGCCTCGCCACTTTTTGAGAGGGTGCTATCGAGCTGGATTGGAACCCTGGGTGAAGCCCACCAAAAAACTTTGAAGGGTATGAATAACCTGGCAAGGGTCAGGCATCATCAGGGCAAGTATGAAGAGGCGGAAAAGCTATTTGTCAAAGCCTTGGCTCTCCGTAAGCAGGTTCTGGGTGCAAAACATATGGACGTGCTCCGCTCTATGCACGACCTTGGTGCACTGTACCGAGATATGAAACGTTATGATGAGTCGGAAAAATTACTCCAAGCAACTCTAAAGCTTGATGATGAGGTTCTTGGAGACCAGCACCCATACACATTTGAGACCATTAATAGTTTGACCGGTCTGTATGAAGATAAGGGTGAAATAGCTGAGGCCTATAAAATAGCCAAGATGGGATTTGAGCGGCGAACCAGGTTTTTAAACCGGATGTTATGGGCAACTGGTGATAACGCCAGAGAGGGGTATGTCCGTCTACATAGGCCAGAACTGGTTAACTATCTGGCCCTGCTTACCAAAATTGATGACAAAGCCGAAGGCGGTAAGCAGGTTATGGAGGTTGGGCTGCAACGCAAAGGATTAATGCTCAAAATCACCTCAGAAATTCGTCAAATCAGAAAAATGGCTAAAAACCCAGAGCTTGACCGTATTGGCCAGGAGCTGACCCAGGCCCGGAAAAAGCTTGCAGCATTAACCCTGTCTGGACCACGTGATGATAGCAAAGGCCACCATCTAGAAGCCCTGCACGAGTTGGAAAACAAGGTAGATATGTTGCAGTTGAAGCTTGGCGATGCTAGTAAACGGTTTCGCCGTTCGGTGAGTAAGTTAACCACTGAAGATATTGTTGCCAACCTTCCTGCTGATGCAGCACTGGTGGATTATCTAGTCTATAAAGTTGACGGTAAGAGCCAGTTAATGGCTGCGGTTATGACTATTGATGATGGAGAGCCGAACTTCTCCTTGGTCACATTTGAAAATGACATGGAGGCAATCCACCTTGCCATCCGTGACTACCGGACCATAATTCAAGATGAAGATGCCGATGATGATGAGCTTCTGGAGGTTGGAATGCAGACCTATGATATGGTCTGGAAGCCTCTTAACGAGGCGTTGGCAGATCGTACTGAGGTCTATCTGGTCCCTGATGGAATGTTGAATATCCTCCCTTTTAATGCTCTGGTTGATGGTGATGAGGAGTATCTGGCAAAAAGCCTGGACCTGCACATGCTGACCTCTAGCCGGGATTTGATCCCAATAGATACACCAGCGGCTACAGGTGGTTTGATGATTCTGGCCGGCCCTGATTATGATACCGATAAGGTTGGCGATCAGAATACAATTAAAAAGATTAAGGGCAAACGGGCCTCCTCTGTGTCTCAAGGAATGCGTTCTTTTTCAGGAATGCGTGGTCTTAAATTCGACCCGCTTCCCGGTGCGGAAAAAGAGGGTAAGCTCATTATGAAGCAGGTGTCGAATAAGAAAAAGAATAATCGGATATTCCTGAAAATGGATGCTCAGGAAGTTATTGTTCAATCCATGAAAAGTCCACCGGAAGTTCTCCATATCGCCACCCATGGTTTCTTTTTGAAACCAGACGACAGTTTGCGTAAGCGTCTTCTTAAACTTGCCCGTGGTGCTGCACTGCAAATGCCACCACCTGGGGATAACCCACTATTACGTTCTGGACTGGCTTTTGCCGGTATTAATGGTAACGCCCAGTTTCTTGGCGAGATCGATACCAACAATGATGGGGTGTTGACCGCTCTTGAGGTGTTGGCATTAGACCTTTCTGGAACCCAGCTTGCGGTTCTTTCGGCGTGTGAAACCGGACTTGGTGAGATTCATGAAGGGGAGGGGGTCTACGGACTCCGTCGCTCTTTCCAAGAGGCAGGTGTTGAAGCGGTTATAGCCTCATTATGGGAGGTGAGTGATGCTGGTACTCAAGCGTTGATGACCGGACTGTACAGCCGGATAAACGAAGGTAAATCACCTCATCAAGCACTTAGAGAGGCACGTTTTGAGATGATGGACTCAGGGCAGTGGAGCTATCCATATGTCTGGTCGGCGTTTATGTTGGTTGGCAAATAGGCCGTTTGTCTCTATAATTGCGTACCGTTACTACTCTGTTAATGGCAAAGTTGCAGCATGTCTGTTGTTGTACAGATGGCCAAAGTTTGTATTATCCAAGGAAAAAAACATGTTGAAAACCACATTGATTGCAGCTATTTCCCTTTTCATATTTGGAGCTTGTGCCTCCCCTTCAAAATATGATTGCCCAGAACCGGACAAAACCTATTTTTTCAAAAGGTTTATTGGCTGTCCTAGTACAAACTCCAAGTAAATATTAGATATGATGAGATATTTGTTCTAGATTCAACAGAGTATTCCTCGGGGTTTTTCGTGTTAGCACTTTTAAGGCAACTGTTTCATAGGCCGCTTTTTACTTTTGAGCTGTTGGCAATCTCATTTTTTATCAATTTTCTTGGTTTAGCTACCTCTATCTATGTCATTCAGGTTTTAAACCGCTATGTATCTCACGGGATTGATGCCACGCTTCTCACCCTGACCGTTGGAGTTGTTTTGGCGGTCATAGTTGAGTTTTTCTTTCGACAGCTTCGGATAAAATTAGCCCAGGGTGTGACAGTTGCTCCATCTTATAAGCTATTAGATGTTGTTTTTGCCCAGATAGTCTTGGTTCGTTCGGCACTTTTAGGCCGTTTGAATTCTGGGCAGAAGAGAGAGATTGTCTCCTCGCCAGCAACCATTGCTAGAGTTTACGGTCCCAACACCCTGACTACAATTCTCGACCTACCTTTTGCTTTGCTGTTTGTCGGTGTTCTGTTTTTGCTCCAGCCAGATGTGGCGATGGTTGCCTCTATATTTATTGTCGGAGCTTTTTTTGTCGCTGCCATAAGCCATCTCCCTATAAAAAAATATCTGCAACAGCACTCCAAAGCCTCAAATGAAGCTGGAGCAATGGCTATTACCAGTATGCGTTGTCCTGATGTTGTGCGGGCTTTTAATGCCAAGGCTTTTCTCAGGGATCGTTGGCAAAATCAGCAGAAGGCAGCTATTGCAGCCAGTCGGACTGTGGAGATTCGTCGGACCTTTTTGCAGTCGCTGACCAAAACTATTGGTGCAATGATGGGGGTAGCTGTTATTGGTGTGGGAGCCAAGTTGACGGTAAGTGGTGAAATGGATATGGGTTTGATGATTGGAGCCAACATTGTTGCTGCCCGGGCAATCGCTCCAATTATTGCGTTTGCTCATCTTGGTCCTGCATTGAGTGAGGCAAAAAGGGCTATTGATATTCTTGGCAGATTTTCCCAAATGACCTATGAGCGTCAAGGTGGAAGGGATCTGGCTAATATAAACGGCGGCCTGGAGTTGACTAATTTAAGCTTTGCCCATCTACAAGAGAGTGATCCACTTTTTGAGTCTCTTTCAGTTGAGGTAGCCAGAGGTAAATCGCTGCTGGTTGTTGGGGGAAACGGAGCTGGGAAGACCACTTTAGCCCGCCTGCTACTTGGTTTGTTAGATCCAAATCGTGGGCAGATTTTAATCAACGGAATAAATATCAGTCAGATCAACCTCTCTTGGTGGCGACAGCAGGTGGCCTACCTTCCTCAGGAGCCGGACTTTTTTGATGGTACAATAAGAGAGAACCTTATGACCCTGAACCCTGGGGTTAGTGATGAACAGCTTAGGGTTGTAACTGCTGATGCCGGATTGAGTAAATTTTTACACAACCATCCAAAAGGTCTTGATGCACAGCTTTTTAATGATGGGACAAATTTAGCTGCCGGAATTCGCAAACGTTTAGCTTTGGCACGGGCGTTGACCTCTAACAACCAGATGGCAATTTTTGATGAACCAATGGAAGGCATGGATGCAGAAGGACGTTCTGCGGTGTCCAAGGTATTAGGGGCTTTTATTCGCAGCGGTAAAAGCGTAATTGTTTTCTCTCATGATTCCGGCCTGGTTAGCGGAACCGATATGGTTCTGGACCTGGACCACACCCCGGTGCCAAAATTGACCTTTCGCCCTTCTGTAATAAGTGATCAGACATGAGTGATGCTGAGTCAGTTATGGTTGAAGATGTTATTGAGGACGGGGTCGGGTTTGGCCACCATTTAACGGCTCTGCTCTCTGTTTTTGCCTGCGGTGCTTTATGGGCATGGGCCTATTGGGGAACCTTAGATGTTGTTAGCTTGACTCAGGGTGAGGTTATCCCCTCCAGCCAGGTTAAACAGGTGCAGCATCTAGAGGGAGGAATTGTCCGGGTTATCATGGTAAAAGAGGGAGATGTTGTAAAAAAAGGTCAACCTTTGGTGGAGTTGGAGAGTGTATCAACTGGGGCCGATGTGGAAGAGATTAATGCAAGGTTTGTTACTCTACGTCTGGAGATGGCACGTCTTGAAGCGGAGGCTACGGGGCTGAAAGCACCCAAATTTGATTCTGAATTGATGCTTAAATATCCAAAAAAAGTAGCCAGGGCAATTAGTTATTTTAATAGTCGCCTGAATGGGCATAAGGATGATATCAGTGCCTTAAAAGATAAGATTGTCCAACAGCAGCAGCAAGTTCTTGAGATTAAAAGTAGAATTAGAAACAATAAAAAACGGTTGAAGCTGGTTGAAGAGCAGGTCGGCATTAGTGATAAACTTCTTGCCAGAGATATTACCAACCGCTTTACCCATCTGGAACTGCTTAAAGAGGCTAATATTATTGGTAGCTCTATTGAAGAGGACGGCATGGGGTTGCTTAGGGCTGAGGCAGCATTAAAAGAGTCTCGCACAGCTCTGTCGAGAGCCAGTTTTGATTTTCAAGAGCAGGCCCAAGAGCGGTTGTCAGAAATTCGTGGTCAGGTTTCTGAGCTGGATGCCAGGCAGAGAAAATATTCTGACAGCCTCTCCAGAAGGATTATCTCCTCACCTGTTGACGGGGTTGTAAAAACTCTTCTGGTCTTTACCGAAGGTGGGGTTCTTGCTCCAGGCGGAACAGCTCTGGAAATTGTTCCTGGTGGAGATAGATTGGTTATTGAAGCCAAGCTGCCGATTCAGGATATTGGTTTTGTAAAGGTTGGGCAGATAGCCAAAGTCAGCCTTACCTCAGGTGATGCTTCAAGATTTGGTAAACTAGAGGGTAGGGTGGTACAAATTAGCCCTGATACATTGGCAACTGAGGATGGTGTGCCATATTATAAAGTGCGGATTGAAACCAGTGAATCCAGCTTTAAAAAGGGTGACTTGGAGTATCGTCTCTTTCCTGGAATGATGGTTCAGGCGGCAATTCACACCGGCAGTCGAACTGTCTTGGAGTATCTGTTTTCACCTTTTGTCAGTTATATGGATCCTGCACTTACAGAACGGTAAACTTCTTTTTTTTAACTGGGAAATTAAAGATGCATCATAAAGCCTCCAAAACCTGGATGGTAATTTTATCAAGTTTCCTGCTATGGAGTTTTAACAACTTCAACAGTTTTTCGATAGTTGCAAATGCACAAGCCTTTGCTATTTATTCTGATGATGCTGACCAGAATAGCTTCGGTTCGCTTTTTGTCGCTACCTATCCTAAAGGGGCTAAAATCATAGTCAATGGCAAAGTCGCCGGTCTTACCCCTCTACGCCTTGACTCTCTAGAAAGTGGTTCTCTCTCCATCAGTTTAGAAAAAGCCGGTTATCCGGTTCGCAATGAGGTGGTAGACATTCAGGAAGGTAGAGAGCAAAAGCTTTTAATCACTTTGATAGACAGTATTCCCGCTGTTCTGGATATCCGCAGCTTGCCAGATCGAGCCGAATGGTGGATAGACGGTAAGATTAAAGGGGTGACTCCCCAGTTGTTGGATAAAATTCCCGATGGCCACCATCAAATATTGGTTAGAAAACCTGGTTATCATGAGTGGACAGGCAGTTTTGAGGCAGAAAAAGGCCAGTTAATTCAAATTCTGGCAAAACTAAAGGCCAAAAAATACAGTGTGACGGTGTTAACAGAGCCAGAGCAGGCAGATGTGCAGATTTTAAATGGCCAGGATAGTTATACTCCGGGTATGTTGATGGAGCCTGGGCAGCATCTTTTTTGGATCTCTGCACCTGGTTATGAACCGACAAAAGGCCGTGTTACTTTAAAGGACCGGGATTGGGTCGGGCTGGTAAGGTTGAAAAAAATAAGCATTCCAACCCCTAAAAGCTTGGCGAAAAAACCAACATATAAAAAAAGCTATAAAAAGCCTGTTGATAAAATCCAGAAGCAGAAAGATGAGGTTGTTAACAAATTTGCTTTTAAAGCAGTAGACCCAGCAGATGGAGAGGCCAAGACTATTGCCGGTTTGTTGGCTGGAGCAGCGGACGACATTAAAAATGGCCGCCTGCTATCACCTTTAATGGATAACGCCAGAGATAAATACCAACAAATCCTTGTTTTAGATCCAAAACATCCATTAGCCACCAAGGGGTTGCAACAAGTAAATCGTCTGGCAAAATCTGCTTATTTAAATTTTGTTAGAATTTTTCCGGTTGCTAGAAAAGACCGGGCTGAGAGGTTTTTAGGTCGTATCAATAGTCTAGGTTTACCGGGTTTTTTGCTGCCTACTACAGTAAAAGGGGAACCATATTTTAGGGTCTGTGCCGGACTGTTTCCTGACCGGAAAAAAGCGGTAATAGCCCTGAGAAAAATTCAGGATTCTTTTGGGCTAAACGATGTAGTTCTGAGACGATATCGATCATCACTATATAAGCCTGGAAGCGGCAGTTAGAAGCAGGCACCTAGCACAACCTGTTGACTCACCAAGCATACCATGATTAAAAACTACCACCAAAAAGGTCGCTGCGATTATCCCAGATACAACAGATAAACCAAAGCAGGTTTTCTCTGCAAAATGTAAAAAGTGTTTACATTAATCGTTGTGAAAGCTGTGTGATTAATTTACACTAAAAAGTGTTTTAACTGAGTGTAAATAATTAACTATTTGAAATTATATTGAAATTTATATCAAAGAAATTAGGCATGATTTCTGCTTATGTATTGAATAGCAGAATTAATGACTAACTGTTCGGAGATTTTAATGTCGAATGTAAATTGTTGGGATTTTCAACGTTGTGGATTTGGTCCCAAAGAGTGTAAAGGTGACGATGACAAGATCTGTCCTGCTGCAAGCCATAAACATGCGGATGGCTTTTTAGGCGGTGAGAATGGAGGTAGAGCTTGCTATTTTATTGCTGATACAATCTGTGGCGGCAGTCCCATGACTCCTGAGCAGAAGAAAGAGCGGTGTAATAGCTGTTCATTTTTCCATACTCTTAGCAATAAATATGGTGAAACCTTCTCCAAGAAAAACTTTGTGCGATATGTGGTTAACTCTGAGAATAGGATTGTTTTCTAAAGTTTTTGATCTTGAATATTTTTTAAGGCAGTTGTAAGTCTCTTCTTACAACTGCCTTTTTTATGTTTGACCTCTTTTTGTTATGCAGCTCTTTATGCAATAATCTTGGATTCGACAGTTTGATAAAAATTATGCAAATTGAGGTTTGAACATTATATTGTGTTTGGCAAGAAAAAAAAATCTAAAACCAGTAGGTTAGTAAGCAGTGAGGTGGTTGTTATTGATGCTGACGAACTGTCGTATACCTTAATTAGAGTCCGTTCTAGAAAAAAAATGACTGTTTTGGTTACTTCCAAGGGAAAGGTGGAGGTTAGAGTTCCTTTTCGAGTTACTGTACGTCAAGCTGAGAAATTTCTAAAACAGTGTCGCGATTGGGTGTTACAGAGGCTGCATGATGTTGAAAAACAGCTTTTAGAGCAGCAGGTTTTGGTTGAAGGAGCCTCTATTCCATTTTTGGGAGAGGTGTTAACACTACGATTTTCTACCAACCCAGGGTCTGGTATTGAGCGTGGGGCAGGGGTTATACATGTCCCAATAAGGTGGTCTGAAGATGTTGAGCAACTGCAAAAACGTCTTGAGTTATGGTTCTCTCGTCAGGCAAGAAGCCATTTTCTTGGTAGGTTAAGCCATTTCTCAAAAATTATGGGGGTCAAGTATAACCGCCTTGCCATCCGTAATCAGAAAACTATTTGGGGTAGCTGTTCTGCCAAAAGCAACATAAACCTGAATTGGCGTTTAATGTGGATGGATTCCCGGGTTGCAGACTATGTGGTAATCCATGAGCTAAGCCATATTGGCTATATGGACCACTCCCCGGAATTTTGGGCAAGAGTAGCAAGGTTTTCCCCAGATTACCGGAATCTCCGTGCTAAATTAAAGGATGTAAAAGCACCGTGGTAGTTTTTGTGCTTTCTGTTTGACAAATTAATGGGATGGCTTTGGATAAAAGAGCTGAAAAGTTTAAAGCACACCTAGAAGCCACTCCAGTGCGACTGGCTATCCGACCCACCAAACCCCATATCACCAGACCCACCCCTCTCGACTCTGTCAAACTCCATTATTGGAAACCTCTGTCCCAGTGAAGCGTGTTCACCTATGGTTGCAGAGCCTTCTAATGCTGCTTTCCAGACCATTTCCAGAGCGTCAGGCCCATCGTCGTGGCCCTCGCCATCCCCCCAGTGTTTGAGCTGTTCCAGAAGGGTGTTGCAGGAGCGGTGAAATTTAATCAAACCATTGTTTATATGGGGTTGCAGGCTGCTGATTCTAAGCTCTTTATCTCTGAGAGGCTTCACCCCCTTAACCGGTATTGGCAGTTGTACTTTTGCTGATCTACGGATTAGTTCATCTTTAAAAAACTCCTGAAACTGCACCGTTTCCACAACCCATAAACGGCAGTCGAACCGCTCTTGGCTGGTGATTACATCGGCTATAATCTGGTCGGGATGACGGCGGCGAATATCTGCCTCGACAACATTCAGTACCCCGGTCTCGCGGTCGTAACCAGCGACAACAATAGCGGAAGGGTCGCCACGGTTGCCGGATTTTCCCATGGATGGATCTACCGCTCCAAAATAGAGCCATTTTGGGTTGTCAATAGTCCAATATGAGAAGTTTTGAAATGGAGCGTTATGGTGTTGAGGGGTGTTTTGTAGCTCAGCATCAAAACTGTCGGTTCCATCCCGGCAGCGGATTTTCATCAAGGTCTCAAGGGAGCGTACCTGGGGCCATGATATTTTGGCTCCAGCATGCATTGCTTTTTTATGTTGATGATAAAATTGATCGGCTTTACTCTCCCCGTGCTGGTTGAGAATATCCTGCCAGCGATCCCATAAAGGCATATTGTCAGGCCAGCAGATTATAGCTTGAAACCGTTTTGATTCCCATAACGGATTTTTGAAAAGTCTGGATAGAAGAGAGTCGTGATGGAGAATAGTGCCAACGCAGATTAGATCCATAGAGTCGTCTGGTGGCCCTAGCTTTAAGACAACACTTCGTAACCACTCATCCAGTTTATCTCTCTGAATAAGGCTACGAACGTTTTCATCATTTTCCAGATCATCACAAATCACCAGATCAGGACGTTTGGCTCCATGACGCAGACCACGCATTCTTTTTCCTGAACCAAAGGCTTGAACTCTTGCTCCATTATTGGTGATGGCGATTCCATCATTCCAGGTTCGACCTTTGCCAAAACCTTCTGGGAAATCCTGTTTAAGCCTTGGGTTTGCTTCCAATTCGGCTTTTATGGACTCCAACATAGTAGTGGCTTGATGGAGGGCATCCATAATTATAGTGATAAACTCTCTTTTTTTTGTAACAACACACCAAAGGGTAAATATCTGTGTGACCAAGGTAGATTTGGCTTCACTTCTAGGGGCTGCGATGGCAAGTTTGGCTCCTCGTTTTTTTGGCTGTACCAACTCTTCAAGGCGTTGATAAAGATAGGTGTGAAGAGTGCTGTCGTGTTGGGAAATGTAGTGGGGGAAGTAGGTTTTGGCAAAAAACAGAAAGCTCTCATTGGCTTTTTTTACTCGTGTTTTGGTTGCTAAAGCCGCACAGTCTAATCCGGTTACCTCCTTTTCGATTGACTCTTTTAGTCTTTCAGATAGGCTGCTAAGTTTGTCTTGAAACTGCTTGTTGGTGATATTGTTGGATCTCATCTATGGTTTTCCTACTTTTTAAGCATTGGGAGTTACCCCAAACCAACCCAGTTATTTTTTAGAAAAATACTTTGGTGAAAGGTAATTTATCTGATTTTTATAAGGAGCAGGCAGAAGTTCAGCAGTTTTTTTGAAAATGCAGTATAGGGGGATGGCAAGCTGTACAAAAAATTACGGCTTTCACGAAAAGAGTGCACCAATTATCCCCTAAATCTAGCGACACAACCCAAGTGCAGATTTAGGGTGCAACAATCGGTAATCCTTAGAAACATAAGTCAAGAAACGTTAAACACATCTCTCCAGGTTTGCTGTTCTTTTCCAATTATCTTGAAACTCAACTCCGAGTTTGGAAACCAAACTTGGCAGCTCTGGAACCAATAATAATAGAAACGCTAACCCAGCACACCTCTCTTACTTATTCTATCGGTTCAATCTCTGGTAAAGATTAGTATGCATTTTCAATGCCGGATAAATTTTTTGTCTGTTTTGCTCGATTTTTGGTAGAAAATTAACTATTAATGCAGGAAAATTGACTAGCAGTTGTATTAATAAAAGTATTAATAAAATTTTAGATTGATTGTCCCGCCGCCCAGCCGGATGACCAAGCCCATTGTAGATTGAAACCTCCAAGATGGCCGGTTACATCAATAACTTCGCCAGTAAAGTACAAGCCGGAAATTTTTATAGATTCCATGGTTTTAGATGATAGTTCCTGGCTATCAACCCCGCCTTTGGTTACCTCTGCCACCCGGTAGCCTTCTGTCGCAGTTGGCTCAACTTTCCAACGGTTGACCGCATCGGCAATTTGTTGCATTTGCACCTTGGAGCACTCGGCTATTGCCTTGTGGCTATAGCTGTATTGCCCTGCAATCAATTGTCCCAGACGTTTGGGCAATAGGGTGATCAAAATTGCCTGTATGGACTGTTTAGGGTTGCTTTTTTGACATTTTTGCAGGTGGGAGAGAAGATTAATATTCGGCAGAAGGTTTATCTGAATAGTAGTTCCACTCTGCCAATATGAGGAGATCTGCAAAATTGCAGGACCACTTAAACCACGATGGGTAAAGAGTAGAGCGTCAGAAAATGAGGTGTTGTTGCAGCTAACGGTAACATCTAATGCTACTCCAGCAAGATGTTTTAGATGCTCCATTTTGTCGGCAGAAAGAAGCAAATGGACCAAGGCTGGCGAGTGGTTGGTTATCGCCAAACCAAACTGTTTGGCAATACGATATCCAATGTCAGTCGCACCAAGCTTAGGAAATGACAGCCCTCCTGTTGCAATAACCAGTTTTTGGCTTTTTAACTTCCCATGGCTGCTATCTAGAGAAAACCCGCTGGCATTTTTCTCTACCTTTGCAACCTTGCAACCAAAGGCAAACTTAACCCCTGTCTTGTGGCATCTATCCATTAATAGCTTGACAATCTGTTTTGCCGAGTCGTCACAGAATAGTTGTCCCGGCTGTTTTTCATGAAATTTAACCCCATAATCTTCTAAAATGGCGATAAAATCCCATGGGGTGTAGTTATTTAGTGCCGAGATGCAAAATTTTGGATTGTTGGATATGTAGTAATCAGCAGAGGCGTTGGTATTGGTAAAGTTACAGCGGCCACCGCCGGAAACGGCTATTTTAGCCCCAGCTTTTTGGTTGTGTTCAACAAGCAAAACCCGACGTTTTCTCTCTGCTGCAGCTATAGCACACATCAGACCGGAAGCTCCGGCACCAATGATAATAGCATCCCACTTTGTTACGGATTTTGCTGTATGATTCATCGTTGTTGGGTAAACGGTTCCACAATTGAAAAACCGGCAGGAATTGCTCTGGCTGCCTTTTGGCTCTCAGTATTGTCAACTCTCCATTTACGCAGAATAAATGTAACAACCATACTCTCTTTGGGAATGGTGATTGCTATCTTGCTAGGCAGCGCAGGTGGTTGGCTGTTGTTGGCTGTTTTGGGCCAATGATACTGGAGGCTATATTTGTTATTGGCATTATTTGCTGACCACCTCTGTTTTATGTAACCATTTACTGGGTCGAGTTGAACTTTTTCGCCAGTTATGGTTGTTGCTTCAACTCCTATGCTGGTCTCTTTTGGTCCGGTTGCCAGTTGGGGGGCTGTTGCTGTAAAAAATTGGCTTAGATTGTTTGGATTTATCAAAAATCCAGTTAGATAATTCATACCATCAACACTAGAAGGAACCCGGATAACTTGATGTTCCTTGGGTTTGGTTAGTTGTAACCATTGCTGGTCAACAAGCAGATCAAACGCAACCTGTTTAAATGGACCATAAATTCGTAACCGGAGTTGATCACCATTATGGGTAGTTATTACAATCCGGTTTCTTCGCCCATGCTCTTCATGGTCAATATCTAACACCCCGTTAATCTGCCAGTTTTTAAGCTGTAGTCGTCGTTGGTTTTGATCTGCTTGGTATTTTTTCAGAAGTTGGGATTGACTGCCAATAAGTTGGTCTGCTTGAGGTTTTGATTGAATAAAAGAGAGACTGGAGCAGCCGCTTATTGCAAACAGCACCAACAGAAAAAAGAGAGCAGGATTGGGCCGCTCAGAAAGGGGTGTCAAACCATACCTTACTCTCATGGTTATTTGCGGTTCTTCTTGATTTTATTTTTAAGTTTTAGATTGCTTGGGTCAAGTTTGAGGGCTTTTTCCCACATTTCCATGGCTTCCTGTGTTTTACCAAGTGCATGTAAAACATCACCAAGGTGCTCATGAATAGTCGGATCTTTTGGCTCCAGACGAACTGCATTTTGCATCCGGTTGAGAGACTCTTTATAATTTTTAAGCCGGTATAACACCCAGCCAAGGCTGTCAGCTACAAAACCATCATCTGGAGCCAGGGCAACAGCTCTCTCCAGAAGAGATTTTGCCTCTTCCAGGTAGATGTTTTTTTCAGCCCAGGTGTAGCCAAGATAGTTAAGTGCATGGGCATCGTTGGGGTTCTGTTCAATGTAGATACGGAGATCTTTTTCAGCTTTCTGCCATTGATCAAGTTTGTCGTAGGCCATGGCCCGGTTAAAACGCAACTCACCATTATCCGGGTCTATCTTCAGTCCGTCGCTTGTTGATTTAACAGTTGCTGTATAGTCTTTAGCCTGGAGTTGAAGAAGTGATAACGCCTTGATGTAGACAGCTTTCTTTGGGTGCTGTTTGACCAGCATCTCAACTCTGGCAATAGCCTGTCCTAGCCGTTTGCTCCCGGCCTCTATGTTGGCGAGACGGAGTTGAGATTCGTTGAAAAAAGGGGCGCCGGGCATAATTTTCAGATAAGTATTTTCCGCCTGTTTCAAGTTGTTTAAAAACTCAAGAGACTGACCAATGTAGTATTGGACTGTGCTGTTGTCTGGTTCAGAAGCTTCAGCAAGGCGTAACTCTTGCAGTGCCTCACTATATTTATATTCGCTGAGCAGAATCAGACCTGTTGTCAGGCGGGCCTGGATATTGTCTGGGGCAAGACTTGATATGGTCCGGAACTCTTCCAAAGCTCCTGCCCGGTCATTTTGGTTGAGAAGCAGGCGACCAAGTCTGCTATGTATTGCTTTGTTGTCAGGAAAATCTGCAAGAAAATCTCTATAGACTTTTGCCGACTCTTCCGGCCTATTTACTTTTTGCAGAATAATCCCTAAAGCTATAACCGGCTGAATTTTGTCAGGAGCCCACTCATGGGATTTGTAAAAAGCTTTAATAGCACTTTCAAGGTCTGGAGTCGATGCAAACACCCTTCCCAACGTCAGGTAGGCTTTCCAGGCCATCTTTTTGTCGCTAAATAGTGGTTTAAGAACGGCTTCAGCTTTATTCTGTTCTTTTAAAAGGCCGTAGGTCCTTGCCAAGGAGATGCGAACTCCCGAGTTGTCTGGATTTTTGCTGAGAATTGTTTCGTACTGTTCAGCAGCCTCGCTGTATTTTTTCTGGGCTGTTAATAAACCTGCAAGGAGCACCCTTGATTTTTCCCGGCTTGGGTCAAGAGTTATCACCTCTTTGGTTGACTCAATGGCTTGGTTGATCTTGCCTTGCTGTACTGCTAGATGAGAGACAAAAATTCTTGCATCAATAGCCTTCCGGTCTGAATCAACCACTCTGGAAAATGCATTTTCAGCTTTTTCCCAGTTCTGCTCACGGATGTAGAGCTGCCCTAAAATATAGTGGAGAAATGCATCGGCATCGTATTTAGTGTAGTTGGAGCGACTCTTAACTGGAGTTCCTCCAGTAATTGTCTCAGTCTCCAGTGGCCTGCCACCACTACATGATGAGAGGAAGAAACTGGTGCTAGCTATAATAAAGCCAATGGAGAACCAGCGGAATAGTTTCGCCGATTTTTGGTTGTTATACCTAGTTGAAATTGGTGGTGTCATCTTTGATAACAAGCTCCAAAGCTTTGTAATATACAAAAAAATTCTATCTACAATTAGCTTAGGCTTCTTGCAGTTTTGCCAAAATGGTTTCTAGGTCTAGTTTATACATTCGGACAACATCAGGCAAAGTATCAACCTGGGAGGCAAGACAAGAGCCACAATCTATGCCGTGACTGGACAGAATATCCCCTAAAGCCGGATATTCAACCAGTAGTTGGGCCATATTTTTTTTCAGGTCAACTGTTTCCATATAATATAATCCAATTTGGCAAAGTCTACGCCTTAATAGTTGCACATATTTAATTGTTTTGCTATGTTACCCTTTTTTTTGCATCTCATCCAGTCAATTTTCTATAATTGTTCTGATTTTGGGCTAGCAACTCATCGTTTTTTTGTGGTTGTTTCATTGTGTTAGTAGGAGAAGGTTTGTGGCTAAAAAATGTACTCTTGGTGGAAAAGCTCCCCAATATGGTAACAAAGTATCCCACTCCAACCGTAAAGTACGGCGAAAGTGGAACGTTAACATACAATCAAAAAACCTTTATAGTTTGGCTCTTGGAAGCTATGTAAGAGTCTCCCTTCCTGCCAATATGTTGCGTACCCTAGACCGTGCTGGTGGTATTGATAACTATCTTCTGAATTGCTCAACAGATAGTTTGGATAATACACTACGCCGTATTCAAGGGCAAATTCGTGACCGGCAGGCTAAAGCTGCAGCGTAGGCTTTATGGCAAAAAGCTTTACAAAAAAACCGCTGGGTTTTAATCTGGCGGTTTTTTTGCGTTTAAATTCAGGGACTATATCTGCTCACCTGATAAAAATGCCGGCATGAGTGTGTGGCCGGGATCAAAAAATATTGAACCGCTCTTTAACAGGTTTTCATCATAACGCTCATTGCCGTCTGGTCTAATGTTCTCACCCATCATGGCAAAAGGAACTGGGTCCGAGTTGTGGGTTTTGCTGGCAATTGGCGTAGGGTGATCGGGCAGTGATGCGGCACGAAAAGGTCCACGTTTGGCGAGAGCTTCCAACACCGGGCCAACCAAAAGGTGGTCAAAATCTTCAATTGCTTTGATTTTATAATCCAGACGGCCAGCGTGACCAGCTTCATCAGGTGACTCAACATGGACAAACATAAGATCATGCCGCTCTATCCCCTCTAAACAGGCTTTGGCCTTGCCTGAATAGTCGGTGTCAATCCAGCCGGTAGCTCCAGGTACATGCAGCCTCTCAAAACCGATGTTTGCAGCAATACCATGCATTAAATCAACAGCGGAGATCATTCCTCCAGATTTTCCATATAGGTCTTTGAATATTGATAGCTTGGGCCTGCGTCCCTCTCCCCATAGCCAGATACTGTTTGCCGGTTTTTCTTGAGCTTTGCTCCGGCGTAGGTTTACCGGATGGTCGGCTAAAATTTTCCAAGATTCACGCATTAGATTGCTGATTGGTTCCGAGTTGGGACCGCTTGGTAAATGTCCAGCAATTGGCCGGTCTGATATATCGTGGGGCGGAATGGTTTTTAAGGCTTCCCGCCCACCATGCCAGACCAAAAGATGGCGATAGCTGACTCCAGGATGAAAACTGAATTGGTCTGAGCCTAGCTTTTGGTCAATGAAGTGGATTATCTCGGTCGCCTCTTCCGTGCTGATATGACCTGCAGAAAAGTCTCCCATGATTTTATAGTTATCAGAAAGGTTGACTAGATTACAGCGAAAAGCAAGATCGTCGTCAGCCAGATCCACCCCCATTGCACCAGCTTCCAGTGGGCTGCGTCCGGTATAACCTTTGGTAACGTCATAACCAAGGACACCAAGGTTGGCAATATCGCTACCTGGATAGTACCCTTCTGGGGTGTTCAGTGACCACCCCCCAACTCCTTCCCTTACCATTCGGTCCAGGTTGGGGGTTTTGGCAACCATCAATGGGGTCTGTCCGTTTAACTCCGGCATGGGCCTGTCGCTCATACCGTCGCCAAGAAAAATGACGAATTTCATGTCATGGCTCCTTGCAGTCCCGCCAGAGCAATTTGGTTATTTGAGAAGATCTTTAACAACATCTCTCTCTTGTCGCAGTTCGTCATGAACGGCATCGAATTTTTGTTTGGCAAAGTCCGACATGGTCAGGCCGTCAACTACCGAATGTCCACCTTTACCATCACTTCGGACAGGATAGCCAAAGATCAAGCCAGGATCAACTCCGTACTGACCGTCGGAACATATAGCGGCGGAGAACCAGTCGTTGGCAGGGGTTGTAGACTCTAAGGAGATGACATGTTCCAGAGCGGCATGGGCTGCTGAAGCTGCACTGGATGCACCACGAGCTTTGATTACTGCTGCACCACGGTTTTGGATGCTGGATATAAAATCTCCCTGCAGCCAGGCTTGGTCATTGATAACATCTGCGGCTGGTTTGCCGGCAATCAGGGCGTTCTCAAAATCAGGGTATTGATTGTTAGAGTGGTTTCCCCAAATAGCCATATTTGTCACCTGAGATACAGGAACACCAGCTTTACTGGCTAACATGCTTTGTGAGCGGTTTTGATCAAGGCGCATCATGGCTGAAAAACGGTCATTGGGAACATCGCTATTGCTCATGGCAATAAGACAGTTGGTATTGCATGGGTTGCCAACCACCATTACCCGTAGATCGTCTGCACCCTTGTTCAAGGCGTTACCTTGTCCTACGAAGATTGGGCCGTTTGCTTGTATCAGGTCTGAACGTTCCATGCCTGGGCCACGAGGCTTGGAACCCACGAGCCATGCCCAGCTAGTGCCATCAAAGGCAACTTCAGGATTGTCAGTGACAACAACATCACTTAACAATGGAAATGCACAATCATTCAACTCCATTACCACACCTTCTAAAGCACCCATAGCAGGTGGAATCTCTAAAAGTTGTAATTGAACTTGGCGATCTTTACCAAATACAGCTCCAGAAGCAATACGAAACAGCATGCTATAAGCAATTTGTCCTGCAGCTCCACTAACAGCAACACGAATTGGACTGGTCATACTTTACCCTCCACAATTTGGTTTATTAGCAATTTTATTGGCGATACTTTGACCTAGTGTGGAGCGAATCGCAACCTATAGCCGTACATTTTTAGAAAAATTCAACATTTTTTTTGCTGTTTTAAAGCTCTGTTTATGATTTTGTCGGCCTTTTGACTGTCGCCAGAAAGAAAGATATCAAGGAGACCACTACTAAACATTGTTCGCCAAAATTTGCCACGTTCTTGAAGGTTTGGGATGATAGGCGTGATTTTCTTTCGCCACTCAACAAACCAATCTGCCATCTCTTCCAGATTGTCCGGCAGCTCATTTTCCAGTTTTCTTCGTAACCATCCAGCTAGGACCGGCCCCCGGCCTCCAGTAGATATAGCAATTGTAAATGGTGGCTTTTTTACCACAGCAGGCCAGATAAACGAGCAGTACTCCGGTTTGTCTACGACATTGAGAAAAATTTGTCGCTTTTGGCATGCGTTAAAAAGTTCGCTGTTTATGGATCTATCTTCAATGGCACTGACTACCAGCCAGATACCATCTAACTGCTCAGGGGAAAATGGTCCTGGTATCCAGGTTATCTTTTTGGAAAGCTCCTCTGGCCAGAGTTGGTGGTTGTCGGCTATCACCATTAGTTTGGCACCAGCTTTTATTAGTGCTTCCCCCTTGTTGACTGCCTCATGGTTGTCTCCCAGCATCAGACAAGGGCGGTCAAGTAATTGTAAAAATTGTGGAATGACTGTGATATTCATTGTTTTTGTTCTCTTAAATATAAATTGAGAAGATCAACTTGGTCTGTTATACAATTAACCAATGAGTGATATTATACCACATTTTAGATTGGATGTTAGAGATTTACCTGCACCAGAACCAATGGTCAAAATTCTTGAAGCAACTGCAACTCTACCGCCTGGAGCTGTTCTTCTGGTTACTCATAGCCGGGTTCCAACCTTGCTCTACCCTCGTCTGGCTGAACGAGGTTTGAGTGTTGAAACGGTTGAGAGATCCGATGGAGTGGTGGAGTTGACCATAAAACGTTAAAATAGTATTTCTAATTCAAAGCTGTAGCTATCCAGCCTGATAAATCATAAAAAATATCCAGCCTTGTTGTTTATTTAAATTATCACTGTAAATCAATAAGTAATAGATAGTTGCAAAATTTCTATGTAATATACAGAGGATCTCAACCTTGTTTTGATGCTGGTGTAGTTATATACTCAAGGCCTGGAATAACTTGGTTAAATATTTTTTTAGGATTATACCTCTATGGCTTCCTTTATCAAAAAAAAGAAACCTGAGAAGACTGCTGAAAAGAGCGATGATGGGCCCAAAGCTCGCACTGGTAAACCAACGTTAAAGCATCCTCCGTTACAGGCGGGGCAGATTGTTGCTGTTCCAAATATATTGTGCCCGCTAACCTTTAGTTCACAAGGACTATCTTGTGATATTAAATATGATCCAGCAGAAAAATCCTACCGTATTACTCTCAACTCGAAGGGTAAAGTTGTATCTGATGAGGTAGTAGACCCTACTGACCGCAAAAAAAAGGCAGTCACAGATTTTGTTTTTAAAGGGTTGCTTGGTATCCATGTTCACCCTGTGGGTATGTTGCTGACTCTCGATCATGAAGAGGATTTGAGTGGTAAAATAAGAAGAAACCAACCACCAGGGGAGATAGTCTCTCTAGAATTTCCTCCAGGAGTGGAAGATCAAAGTGCCCGTCGCAAAACCACTGTTGATCTTCAAGAGTGTACTGATGACAAGCCGCTATTCATCTATCCCAATCATGGCAAATACCATATGTTGGTGAAACCATTGGCTAATGAGGAGGGGCAGTGGGGGCTTCATCTATCTAATCCAAAAGGGTATGTGCGAGAGGATAGTCCTGTTGTTGCCATCCTCAAAAGCAATGCTGACGTTCTAATTGACCGGCTATTTTTTACTAGTCGAACCTCTGGAGATGGTGGAATTGATGCCCGTAACTGGAACAAAGCAATTCCCGATCCGGTAATCATGCACTTGGGGGTTAGTGAAGATCTTCAATTAACCATTGAGGATATGTATTCATCTTCTGGTGTGACGGTTCTACTTGAGGATGACCCTATTTCATTGGGAATACCAGGATTAGCCACTAAAGAACGTGATGATGCTTTCCAAAAACAGTTTGCCGATGTTCTGCTAGCTATAAAAGCAGAAGCCATGAGTGAAGGCGGCGAGCGGGTGATTGAGCATGATCTTGCCGCAGAGCGGAAAAGGGTTATTGGTGAGGCATCTGTTGCAATACAGAAAAGAAATGATGACGGTATCTCCAAACTAGCTTTGGAGTTGGCAATCAAAGAGGTTCTGGCCCCGTTTTATAGTGATGGTGGCGGTGATCTTGTCACTCACGAAACCATCGCCCTGCTAAATGCTATCACTGGTGAAATTATTGGTTGGCTGGAGGCTGATACCAGTCGTGCTTTAGCTGTTTCTGCAGTTGAAAAAGCTATTGACCTGTCTGCTGACTCTCTGCCATGGGAGGGGATTGGCGAGGTTATGTCTCTAGAGTTGCCAGATGTGCAGGCCAACACCTCTGGGGGACAGAACGCTCTGTTTGGCGAATTGGTTACGCTGTCAAGAAAATATCTGACCAGCAAGATATTTGTTAAACAAATAAGACAGTTATCTAAAGACCTTAAAGCCAGTAATGATCCAGAAGCACAACAGGATTACATCAGGCAGTTTGATACTCTTGTGCATGAGATGGTTACTGGCACTTTTGAACGTACTCTGGTCTGTATTGCTGTGCAGGGCTACCTTATACAGACAGAAGCGGAGCGTCGTCAGGCACTTGAGTATGATCTAAAGCAGATTGGCTCTATCGAGATAACCAAAAATGATATCAATACCATCATGAAAAGGTATGATAGCTACGAGCAGTTTATGGCTCGAGCCTTTGATGACCGTTTAGCCAGATCACTAGACACCCTTATAAATGATTTTCAACACGGCTCTAACTCTGAAGAAGAGAGCAGTATATCCACATCTGCATTTGTCACCTATTTAATAGCTCTGCGTAACTCTGGTGGTAAAATAAGTGCTAGTGGGGATACTGCTTCACCATCTGTCTCAAGCCTTCAGGGGATTCCTGATGCTATTCCCGATATTTCAGTTGCTCTGCCTGACCCTGGCGAACCGGTAGCTTTTGTCAGGGTTATACACCGAGAAGGTGAGTTGTTAGAGTCTGAGTTTAATCTTGCTCCCCGTTCTGACAATGTTCCTGAAGGTGTTCCCAACGGATTGTGGTATGGGTTTCAAGATCTGGCCAAGTTTATTGTCAAATACCACCTCCAGGGCGATATTAGTCGAACCAAAGATCCAAATCAGGCTAAAGCTCTTATCTTGTCCTTCTCAAAAATTATTCTTCAGAAGGTTGCCAACTTCTACCGTGATCTAAACAATCTTCCTACCTCAGATGAATGGGGTGATGTTGGTGAGGTTATCGGCAAAAGCACCGGAATGCTGGCGGTTGTTAATGGACCAAATCCAGAAGATGAGGTTCTTGATATACATAACAGACCTTCATATGTTTCTGAAGCACCACTCAATATCCGCCACGAACTACGAGGTGTGATTGCTGAGTTGGAGAGGGAGGGCACGGTAGATATGGGTATCTACCAGTTTAAAAAGAAGATGCGCTCATTTGCCCTTACAGGGAGCGGAAAAGGTGGTTTGGTTCTTTTGCCAATTAAAATGCTTGCCAAGGGTGGCATGTTGCTGATTCGTTCTAAGTTTAACGATGAGGTGTTTGAAAAAGCGATTCGTTTAGTCAAAGAGGATGAAAATAGTGTTGGCGGAGTTGACGATCCGTTCGGTCTACAGGTAAAAAAATCTGTTAAACAGTTGAGTAAAAGAGCGATCTATAAGTTGATTCAAACTATGGCGTTCTTCAAGCAGTTTTCAGTATATGAAAAGACTAAAATATCTGACTTTGATGCAAATTTTCCAATTTTTCACAAAGGGGATGTCATTTTACGTGAAGAGAGTGAGGATATAGCTTTCTTTATTGTTATCAAAGGCCATGTTCGTGCCTTGAAAGATGGTAGCGACCTGACAAAATACGGTCCTGGTGATATGTTTGGTGAGATGGCATTTTTGACAAACCGCCCTCAAAGCAGGACTGTTGAGGCTTTAACAAACGTTCTGATTTTACGCGTTGACCAAGATATGTTTTCCCAGCTTGGTCCTGAGAGTCGAGAAAAATTTAAATTCCATATTATCAATCGTCAGGTGCGCAGACTTGCTGAGACAACAACAATAATGCAGCAGAAGATTCAGAGCGATAATGATTCTACAAAGTTTGTTAAAGCCAGACCTCCAGCCCATACCAACCTTGATGGTGAAGTAGCAAAAATTGATCGCAATGATGCTATTGAAAAAGTTGATAATTTAAGCTTTTTTGACAAGTTTTCTGTTTTTGAAAAACGCCGTATGATAGCCTTTTTTACCAGTTTCCGTACCTACAAAGATAATAGCGAGATTATCCGTGAAGGGATGAATGATACCTCTTTCTTTATTCTGATCAGTGGTGAGGTTCAGGTCATCAAAGGTGATGCAGTTATTGTTGAATTCTCCCCAGGTGAGTTTTTTGGCGAGATGGCATTTTTGATCAATGAGGCTAGAACTACTAGTGTCCGTAGTAAAGGTGAGGTATTGGCTTTGCGGATGGACCCAAAACTTACAGAAAAACTTGGCCCTGAAATCAGAGAAAAAATTCAAGATCAGTTTATTGCCAAATTGACACATCGTCTTACAGTAACAATAGATATGTTGAATAAAGCATAACACTGGATTTGTTGTTTGGAAATATAGCTCCGACCTTCAAATCTAGACTAGCCAGCTTTTTATATTTGGCCTGCATAATGCAATAATACTCTCAATGATAGGTCCATCATTGGAGTTTTAATATGCTAAATAACACTATAGATAGCAGTATTTTAAATCAGATTGCTCCGGCTTTTCGGGTAGATCCTGTGTCTAACTCTTTCAAAAAATGGAAGAAATTTAGCACTATTGTGGTTAAGCAAGATACCTTTAGCATGGTTTTGGGGCAGGTAGAGCGGAAACTCCAAGAAGAAGATGGTGATGGTTCTATGACGCCTGAAAGGGGGTTTACCTATCACTAAAAGAATTTTTATTGGTAGCAGACAGCACTCTTCACACTATTACTTTAAGATATCTATTACCTCGTCAATATCATATTTTTTGGTATAACCTCTAGGAGTTATCATGGTGTTTGCCCGGATGAAAGTCTGGGAGTTTCCTATTAAAAGTGTGGTCTGCATGCCTATTTGCTGGTTGGTCATGTTGGCAAGGTTGCTTAAAGTTATCTGCTCTTTTTGTCTAAAGGCGGCGTTGACTATTGCTACTGGAGTTTTGGGGCTGCGATGGGATAAAAAGATTTTTTGCGCCTCAATAATATGTTGAGTCCTTTTGCCGCTTTTTGGGTTGTATAGGGCTATTACAAAATCAGCCTCGGCAGCGGCTTTTAATCTTTTTTCTATTACAGGCCAAGGTGTCATTAAATCTGAGAGGGATATTGCACAGAAGTCGTGGGTGAGTGGTGCACCAACAAGGGCAGCACATGAACTCAAGGCAGTTACGCCTGGGATTACTTCAACCTCGATGCCTGATTCAGGCTCCCAGCCACTGTGGAGCAGAACCTCATAGCTTGGTCCAGCCATACCGTAAATACCAACATCACCAGACGAGATCATAGCCACCTTTTTTCCTGCCATAGCTAGTTTACAGGCAGCTCCGCACCGTTCTAACTCCTGGCGCATACCGCTGCCTATTATCTCTTTGCCAACCAGTAGATCCTTGACTAAATTTAGATAGGTTTTATAGCCCACCACCACCTCAGCTTCGGCAATTGCTGCCAAAGCCCTTCTGGTAAGGTAGTTTTCATTGCCAGGCCCGATACTGACCAGGTAGAGTTTTCCGCTATTTTCCGCCATTATTTGTCCCTTTGCTGGCTATCCAGACGATAGATATAGTTGTGTTTTTACCGTCTTTGTCTTTATAACGCTGTTTTTCCACCAACAGACTATCCATGTTGGAATCTGCTGCCAGAAGTGCTGCTGCCTCAGATACCGAAGGGGTTCCGGTATAACGTCGCACCACCTCTGACGGGTTGGGGGTGGTGACCTGGGCTAATTTAGCAGCCGGATAGAGAGTAAGTTGTATTTTAAGCTCTTTAGAGAGCGATAGTAGTGCTGCCTCATCACTTTTAATATCGATGGTAGCTAGACTGACAATATCTTCGATATCAAGATAATGATCAGCTAAAGCTTGCTTTAGTGCAGTCTTAACAGAATTAAGTGGAGTGTTTCTATCACAGCCGATGCCTATGGATAGCGGCATGCCCTGGCCTGGTGGTGGTCGATAGATAACCAGGGTTTCCGGCCATTTTTCAGCTATTGCTCTGCTATTCTTGCTATCGGTTATCCACAACAGGGCTTTGTGCAGCTTTGGGTCGGCTTGGTCAATGTTATTGAGGAGGGAGATGTTTTCGGCAAGTTTAGGCCAGGCATCAAGCCAACGTCTGCTTCCACACTCTTGAACCACAGCAACCGGTTGATCGTTGACTACCATTGCTGCACTACGGGTCAAGTTTGCGTGGTCTGCCTCAATGATCCAGCCAAGATCTCTACCTAACAGATCAACGGCAATGGTTCCAATGCTGTCCGATGCAGTGGTTATTACCGGCAGGGCAGAGAAAACTTTTGCCACTTCACGGGTATATTGGTTGGCTCCACCCAGATGGCCTGACAATACAGGAATGACAAAACGGGCCATCTCATCAATAGCCAACACTGCCGGATCTTCACGTTTAGAGCGAAGGTGTGGTGCTGCTAGCCGGACCACAGCACCTAACGCACAGAAGAAACAGATGGGGCTATGGTTCTCTAAAAGTTTTTTTATATGTTGGGCCAACGGAGGCTTCAGGTGTTGAACATCGCCTTCAATCTCTTTACCCCAAGGTGATAGGATGTAAAGTTTGGAGTCAGGCCAATGTTTTGCAAGTTTTTCAGCATTTTTTGCCCCTTGCTTGGTGATGGCAACCAGTGCTGGTTTAGACTGGATCATTCTCTGTTGCCCAAATTTGCTTCACCATCGTTGCTATGGATGATCAGCAAAGATAGATAGTGGACCTTCACACCTTTTAGGGTTGCGACATCTGTTATGAGCTGCTGGTCTGGTGATCCTGCTCTCTCTACATAGACGGTTTTTTCCAGAAGTTGGCGTTTTTCCAATATATTAAGTAAATCATCAAGCACAGGACGAATTTTAAGGATAACTACTGTCTCAAAATCGGTTAGTAGTTGGTCGATTCTATCCATGCCGATGGTTGCAGATATGATAACCAAACTTTGATCACCTTCACAAAGCCCCTTTTGGTGTAGTGCTGCCCCGGCTAGAGGTGACGACACACCAGGAATGATGTTGACCTTTACTTTTGGATCAAGGGTTAGAACTGTTCTTTGCAGGTGGCCAAAGGTAGAAAAAAATGAGGCATCACCTTCAACTAAAAAAACCACATCCAAGCCACGGTTAAGGGTGTTTAATACCTGCTCTGCGGCAATGCTCCAATTCTCTATTAACTGTACCGGGTCACGGGTCATGGGAAATTTAAGAGCCAGAGTCTCTTTAGGTTGGGCTATCTCAGCACGTCTCACTATCTCCCGAGCATAGCTTACCTCATCCTTACGGCTTACGGGCCAGGCCCAGCAGTCGGCCTGTTGCAGGGTGTCCCAGGCAGTTTTAGTAATCAATCCTGGATCTCCCGGCCCTAGAGAAGCAGCAATCAGTATCCCTTGTTTAACAATATTCATAATAAAAAAATTCTTTTAAAAAAAACTATTACGGTGGGCTGGGGAGATTATCTCCCACAGCTGGCTTTGGGGCAGTGCCCAATTTACATCAATGATAAGCAACAACAATAAATACTGAAGCTTCAGGTACAAGTCTATTCATCTCAAGTATGGGCTGTGATTTATTAATCTGCACCTGGGTAATCTTCCATTTCATATCAATACTTTTCAGTGTCTCCATAGCCTGATTTAAATTCTCCAGGGATATAAAGTTCATAACCAGCCGCCCACCGCTATTAAGCCGTTTGGCACAAAGGGGAATTAGTTCTTCAAGGGAGCCGCCTGAGCCACCAATAAAAACCCCGTCAGGGGCTGGCCACTGTGAAAGTCCCTCTGGAGCAAACCCAGATGTTAGTTGATAGTTGGCAATGCGTAGTTTGGCCTGGTTGTTTTTTATTGTCGCAACACGCTCCTCATTTTTCTCAATAGCGTAAACACAGCCTCTATTCACAAGTCGGGCAGCCTCTAAACCAACGCTACCTGATCCTGCACCAATATCCCATACTATACTGTCTGGTTTTAGGGCTAGATAGGCAAGAGATATGGCCCTAACCTCCTGCTTGGTAATCAGGCCTGTGTTCTGTCCATCTGGCAAAAAGCAGCTATCGTCACTACCTAAAACAGGCTCACTTCTAACTGTGCTGATGCGGAGTAATATCACTATATTAGGAGTTTTGAACACTGTTTTTATGGTTTTGTCGGTTGTAAGGCCGGTGCTGATTTTTTCTTGAGGTGTGGTTAACGCTTCAGCTACGTTGATGCTAAACTGTTCTGATAAGTTAATCTGCTCCAGCATCTTGGCAATGCGGTTTGGGCTATTTGCCGGACTGGTTAAAATAGCAATTTTTGATTCAGAGAGCAGAGCTTGATGGAGCTGGTAGAGTGGGTGCTCTACGCTGCTTTCTGGAGTCCATTCACCACCGTCCTTGTGGTGAATTGATATTAATCTTGCATCATTCCAAGCTATTCCCAGGCGTGAAAAAGCAACCTGAATGGTGGTCGCACTCTCCATAACAACTACAGAGTCTGGGGGAAGGTTTTTTATTATGTAGACAGCAATTCCATGGAAAAGCGGGTCTCCGGTAGCTAGGACAACTACCTGTTTTCCTGCCTTTTGTGCTGTTGCGACCCACTTTGGTACTGCTTTTATATGGCCCTTGAATGAACGCTGTTCAGATGTCTTTTTAAAACAGCTATTAAAGATTTTTAAAAAACGATCGTCAGCAATAATCAGGTCGGCATCTGCCAATTTACGGCTTGCAGCAGGAGTTAACAGGTCTGGTCCGCCGTCGTGAACACCAATTACTGTGCATGGGGTGTTATTAGCCATTTTTCAATTGTTTCCAATGAGCTAGAAGTGTTCCAGAAAAGTCGAAAGCCATAACCTCTATAGCACTATCAGCAGATAGTCGCTTAGCCATTGATTCTGCCACATCTTCTGTTAGTAGTTGGTAGAACTTTTGCACAAGCTCTGGCTGGTTTAAAAGTTCTGTTGCATGACGAACCGTAACAGTTTCGGCAATTTGGCTGCATATTTCAGATGAACCGCCAGCCCTGCTGGCTATAGCAGCCACTCTTGACATATCCAAGGAGTTTTTATGGGCATGGGTATTATCCATACCTTGACCTATTTTGGCTAATTTTCCAGCCATGGCGGCGACAATCACCGTCGGAATTTTATTCTCTTTGGCAGCAGCCATTGCTGCAGCAAAAAAGTCCCCCATCTGGATAAAAGAGTGCTCCGGCAGATCGGCTCTCTGCTTCATGGCGAACCGTTCTGTGCGTCGTCCGGTGGTGAAGATAAGAGTATCAGCACCAATTGCTGAAGCTGCCCCCACCGACTGTTGTACGCAAGCTTTATAGGCTGAAGTGGAGTAGGGGTAGACAATCCCACCCGTACCAAGAATAGAGATACCGTCTACAATACCAAGGCGGGGGTTAAGGGTTTTTGTTGCCATTTTTTCACCACCAGGAACCGAAATTGTGACACTCAAACCGTGGTTAGCCAGCAGGTCTCCACCAAATATACGGACGTTCTCTATAATGTTGCTTCTGGGTATTGGGTTTATTGCTGCACTGCCTACCTCCAGGCCAACCCCTAGGCGGGTAACCCGTCCCACACCACTGCCGCCATGAAGATCAACAGCCTGGGCTTTGTTGGGAATTTTCTCAACAACTGCGGTAAGGTGGGCACCATTTGTACAGTCTGGATCATCTCCCGCATCTTTTATAACAACGGCCAAGGCTTTTTTGTTCTCTAGCTGGCAGTCTGCAACACTGAAAAAAACTGTGTCACCATTGGCGAGTAGTGTTTTGATTTTTGTGGGAATTTTTTTTGTTACCAAGGCTTTGGTCGCAGCAGCAGCAGCAGCGGCAGCACAGGCTCCGGTGGTAAAACCGGTTCTTGTGCCTCTCTTGAAGCGGTTGGCCGTTTTTTTCAATTGGCTTTTCCCAAGGCCAGATCCATTAAAGCGTGGAGGGCAGCAACTGCAAGAGTAGAGCCGCCTTTTGTCCCATCAATGGAGATCCAAGGAGTCTCTTTAATTGCCATCAAAGCGGTTTTTGACTCTGCTGCTGAGATAAACCCTACAGGAACACCAACAATAAGGGCTGGGCGAACCTGCTCCTCTTTGATCAAGCGTATAATCTCTAGAAGTGCAGTCGGTGCGTTGCCGATGGCAGCTATGCCACCATCCAGCAGCCCCTGTCGCCAAGCAGAACGGACCGCTTGAACAGTTCTTGTGGTTCCCTCTTTTTTTGCCAGTTCGATAACTTCCTGGTCGGCATTAAATTGATAAACTTCGACCCCAAGAGGATCAAGCCGTCTATGGGTCAACCCGGCTTTAATCATCTGAACATCGACAATAAGCGGAGCACTATTTTTAAAGGCTTCAATAGCTGCAGTTATAGCTTGGGGGTGAAACTTTGTTAAGCCGTTAAAATCAAAGTCACCACTGGTATGGATCAGACGGCGAACAATATTCCACTGCTGGCTGTCATAGGCTGAATGATCCGTTACTTTTTCATCAATTACCAGAAAAGATGCCGACTCAATTGCTGCTCCGGCAGGAACTATCGGTGCTGGTTGTTGTATGCTCATGATAAATTATCCGTGGTTGTGATCAACATGGGCTTCGGCAATCTCTCTGAATTTACAGCCGTCACACTCCATCATTGGGGTGGTTGTGGTTCCTTGTGCTTCTGCTAAACGGTTATCCATCAGCTCTACCAGATTATCATTAATGCCAAGATGGCCAGCTTGGGCTATGGCTATTTGCGGATACTGCTCTTGCAGCCTTGCCACCTGTTTAGTTATCCGTTTAATCAACTTTCCGGTAAAGAGATAGTAGGGTAGTACCACCACCTGCATCATCCCCAGTTTTACCATTCTCTGTACTACACTCTCCAGGCGAGGGTAGGTTACGCCGGTAAAAGCATAATCAACCAGATCGTGGCGACTGGTTTCATAAACCATACGGCACATTTTTGCCACTTCGCTATTGGCTGAACGGTCAGAAGAGCCTCGACCTAAAAGTATAACCCCGGTAGTTTTCGGGTCCGGCATATCCAGGCTCACCATGGCACTGTGCATTCGCATACGCAACAGTTTTAATATAAGTTCATCAGACCCCAAATTGCGACCATAGATAAATTGTACATCGGGGTGGTTTACCCTGGCATCTTTTATATAGCTGGGAATCTCCATCTTTACATGTCCTGCTGCGTTGATTATCAACGGCATGGCGATAACCCGCTCAGAGTTTTTAGCGGCTTTTTCCAGTCCGGCATCCAGGAGGGGTTCGGCAAACTCTATAAAACAGACCTCAATACGGTCATCAGGGCGTTTGCTGCGCCAGTAGTCGGCAAAATCCTCAACTTCATCGTTGCCCTCTTTATCTCTTGAGCCGTGTCCTACAAGTAAAATGGTGTCGCCCATGGTTTACAATCCTTCTTTTGATGCCTTGCGGAAACCGTGTCCGAAGGTGGGGTTATAAAGTTTAGATTTTGGTGTAGTCTCTTTTTGGCAAGCCCCCAGTGCAGGGCTGACAATAATCATACTTTGGCTTTTCAGTTTAGCTGTGCGGCATATCTCTTCAATATCACCCAGAGTACCGCGAAGAATTTTCTCTTCACCGGGCCATGAAGCTTTATGGACCACTAGAACAGGAGCACTCTCTGCCCAGCCAGCCGCAGTTAGCTCTTTATGAATTTTTGGCAAGAGGTTGATTGATAGGTGGATGCACAGGGTTGATCCATGGCTGGCAAGCTCTTGCAGGCTCTCTCCTGGAGGCATTGGCGTACGGCCTTCGACACGTGTAAGAATTATGGTTTGGGTCGTCTCAGGCAGGGTTAAGGTTTCTAGAGCTGTAGCAGCAGAGGCCAGGGAAGATGGAACCCCAGGCACAGATTTAACTGTAAGTCCAGCCGCCAACAGAGGTTGGGCCATCTCTGCCAAAGCTCCATAAATAGCCGGATCACCAGTCTGCAGTCTGATAATGGTATCTGTATGGCTGCTCTGTTGCAAAATCCAAGCGGTCATCTCATCCAGGGTCATACTGCTGGAGTCGGCAATAACTGAATTTTCAGGGGCAAACTTTAAATGTTCAGAGCTGACCAGAGAGCCAGCGTAGAGAATAGCTCCAGCACGAGACAGAAGATCCCTGCCCCGAACGGTAATAAGATCGGGGGAACCAGGGCCAGCACCAACAAACCAAACCGTTGCCATAACTATATTAACTTTTAAAAAATGTTTGTATAAGCAGGAACAACTAACGGAACGATTTTTAAATAGAGAAATTTCGAACCGCCAGTGTCGCCCGCTGCAACACGATAACAGTACAATATTTCAGGCCGGTCTACGGACTTACAAGGGGTATGAAATACTTAACAAACCGCCTTCCCACACTTAAAGTGCAGTGGCTGTTGGTCTGTCCAACCCTTGATTACCGTTGCAGGGGCAGTGATGGATTTTTTCTTTACAAGAAATTACCACTCTTCCCGGACACCTGAAACAATACTAACAGTCGACAAGCTAACACGTTTTACCGGTAGCAAGTCAAGGGGTTAACTAAACCAGCCAGCACAGATCTCTGGTTTTGAGGGGAAATACCAGTGGACGTATGATGCTCGGATATTCAGATGATGGATGCCAGAGTCGCCCTTCTCAAGATTAAAGGCTTGAGGCAGGTTGGTAGGCCCTCTTTTTGAGTGGTGAAACTCATGGCCCCGTACCCCGGACAGCTCCTGGCGGTAGCCTAATCCAGCCAGTTTTTGGGTCATGGTGGTTTGGATTTTTAGAAGCCCTGCCATGGGCCAGGTCTTGCCATCTTGCCCGGTTAGACTCTCTCCAAGAGCCATCATACCTCCGCACTCTGCCAATATGGGGCCACCTTGCAGGGCAAATTGGCGAATTGAATGCCAGCTTTGTGACTCTGACAGCTCTTGGCAAAATAGTTCAGGATAACCACCGGGAAACCAGATAGCCTGGCTATTTTTTGGCAGTGGCTCTCCGGCCAATGGTGAAAAAAAGTTCAGATCAGCACCGGAATTTCTCAACCATTCCAGGTTGGCAGGATAGATAAAACGAAATGCGTGATCCCTGGCTATGGCAATCTGTCTACCTGCAAGAAGCTTGGGGCTTTCTAACGTATCTTTATGTTGGGACGGTTTTTTCCTGTTGCCTTTGGCTGCCGCAGTGAGTAGCTCTGGTATGTTTATTTGTAGTGCCGAGGCCAATCTTTCCCATGGTGGATCGGGATGCTCTTCTGGAAAGAGTAGACCTAAATGCCTCTCTTCGAGGATAAGGTCATCTTGACGAGGTAGCCATGCAAGAAGTGGCGGTAGTTGGTTGGCAGATAGTAGATCGCCAAGAAGTTTTGCATGGTATGTACTCCCTACCATATTAGCTATCACACCGGCAATAGAGAACCCCTTGGCTGCTCTGGTAAACCCATCAATTAGCGGCACAATAGAGCCAGCCATACCACGGGCATTGACTACCAATATCACAGGCAGGCCAAGTGTCTTGGCCAGGTCTGCAGTAGAGCCAGGACCACCAACACCGCTTTTGCCGTCAAACAGCCCCATAACCCCCTCAACAACCCCTATAGCCCCATGGCGTTGCTGGTCAAACAGATCTCTACACGAATCACTACCAACCATGAATGTGTCGAGATTATATGATGGTCTGCCACATATGGCCTGATGCCAGGCCGGGTCGATATAATCCGGTCCGGCTTTAAATGGTGCGATTGAGACCCCAGCTTTTTTTAAAGCGGCCATCAGGGCCAGGGTCAAGGTGGTTTTTCCTGATCGGGATTGGAGTCCGGCAATTATAAAACCTGCAGGAGTTGAGGGTTGGTTTTCGGTTTTTTGCGGCATATTATTATTCTATAACCAATCTATTCTTTTGACCGTTTTGCCAACCCCAACACTACCATCCAGGATAGAGCCGTAGTGTGGTGGCCTTTGCTTTTCTCTGAGATTATCAGGGTTTGTTATCCTGATTTTACTAGTTCTTATTTAAAAATGAGTTGAAAAAGCTCTCCTTCATGCTTGCTGTTACCGACCTTGGTGTCAAGTTTGCTGGCTCATTAGGTTTTCTTTTACCACCTCTTACGGCAACTGCAGGTGCTGTTACGGCAGGCTTGGTGTTGGGTTCTGGTTCTAAATCTGTCTCTCTTCTCTCTTCAACAGTTGTGAGCAGGGGAGATTGTGCTGGAGAGCTTTGCCACATTATCTCCTGCTTGGTTTTTGCCCGCTCTTTGGCAATAGGTGGAGCCACTGCAATAGGAGATGCTGGCACAACCTTGGTGTCATTGGGTTGGCTGCCGGGTGGAATTGCCGATATAGGCTTGGCTGGCACAACCTTGGCTTGGGTAAAAGCACTGGTTGGTAGATCTACCGAAATAGGCTCGGCTGGTACAAACTGCCTTTTAGTAGGAGCAGGAGTAGGGGCTTTAGTTTTTGTCTCTACTTCAACAGCAGGCTTGCTCTCTTTATCAATGGAAGTTGAGTTAGCCAGACGCTCTACTCTTGGAATGTCAGTTTTTTTCTCTACTTTTTTAGCAATAAACTGGTGAAAAACTGTCTGCCGTGAATTGTCTGGGTCTAGACTGTTTGAGAGGGTTTCTGATCTAGCACTCTTCATACCTGGTCTGGATATAGCTAGCTCATCAACTTGCTTCTGCAACGCTTTGGCTGATTTCAAGAAGCCTTTATCCAGATCCACTACTCGTGGAACATCAGGATTGTAAGAGGCCATGATTAAGCTGCTGCGATCACCAATCTCTCTTAGAAGAGCAATAACTTCCGGCTCAGATATTGAGTGGTTCTGCTCTATTCTTACAATCAGCTCTTGAATAGATTTGGTTAGATAGTCTGACTGTTCGCCAAATTGCTCAGTCAGATACTGCTTCATACTCTTCATCAGCTCAAGAAGTGATTTACCATCTATACCCTTGATAGCAGCTTCGATTTCAGTTCTGGTTGCGGAACTGATTTCACCCCAGTGGATCTCTTTAACTTCGGCTTTAAGTGAGCTAAGCGGGGTTAGTGGTTTTGTTGGTTGAACAGCTACAGCAACATCTGAATATACCTGGCCAGGAGTTGATAAGGCCCATTTTGGCCTATCTGTGGTTGGTGCTGATTTCGCTACAGGTGCTACTGGAGTTGCTGGTGCAGGTGCTGCTGGTATAGGTGTTGAAACAGGCAGAGGCCTTTTGCTTTGCTCAACAAGCTTGGCGGTGGTTTTAAGGTTTTTATCAAGCAGGGTCTCCAGGCGTGCAGTCTCGCTGTGGACCACATCTTTAACCATCTTTGGAGAGATAGCTTGAGGCAACTCTCTCCTGGTGGTAGTAGCACTATTGGCTTTAATTACTGCCTCTAAGGTGGAGGCAATACGGTTGGATTCAGTTTTAATTGTCTCCAACAATCCTTTAGGTGTTAAGTCGTGACGCAGAGAGTCGACTGCATTTGCTATAACCTGCTGCAAGGAGCTGCTCTGGGAGGTTATAGCATTGAGTAGCTCTGCACGTTTTTCGCGCTCTTCACGTTTGCCGGAACGAAGTTCAGCAGTTAGAAGCTCCGACTCACTCTTCACCGCATTTATGATTGGCTCTATATCTAGTTTTTGGCCAGACTCTATTGCAACCTGATCAATTCTTGAGCCCAACTCTTGGATCTGCCGGCTTGATTCGTTTTGAATAGCTGACATTACAGGCTGCATATCTATCTCTTGAGCATTATCTTTGGCAGCTTGAGCAATAGTCTCTTCTATAAAGGCTGACTGACTCTCAAAGAGTTGAGCATTTTCTATTTTTATTGCGTTAAGCAGAGGTTCAGTATCAGCTAGCTGTCTGGAACTGGCCCGAATCTCCTCTAAAATTGGCTTGAGGTCAAAATTATTACCGCTCTCTTTAATCGCTTTGGAGAGTGCAAAATCTACCAATTCAGTTTGCTTCTGAACCAATTTTTCAGTCTCTTCTCTAACCGAAGCCAAGACTGTCTCCAGGTTGGTCTTCTCTTCCAGCTCCTGCGCTAGTCGTTTGGACTCCTCTTTCATGGAAGAGATCCGGAGCTGCATTTCAGCATCTTGCCCTTTCTCCATAGATGCCAGAGAGATGGCTTTTTCCATCAAAGTTGTCTGGCTCTCGAGTAGGCGGGCATTTTCAGCTTTGACTGCGTTTATTAAAGGCTCGGTATCGCCAAGCTGTTTGGTGCTGGTTTTTATCTCCTCTAGAATCGGCTTGAGATCGACGCTGTCGGCACTCTCAAGAACAGCTCTGCTTATAGCCTGGTCTATCAGCTCATTTTGGCCCTGAAGTAGGCGGGCATTTTCAGCTTTAACTGCGTTTAGTAGAGACTCAGTATCGCCAAGCTGTTTTGTACTGGTTTTTATCTCCTCTAGAACCGGCTTGAGATCGACACTGTCGGCACTCTCAAGAACAGCTCTGCTTATTGCCTGGTCTATCAGCTCATTTTGGCCCTGAAGTAGACGGGCGTTCTCCAGTTTTACCGCCTCTATTACCGAGTCCATATTGGTGGTTTCATACAGCTCTTGGATCAGATGTTGTGACTCTTCTCGCAAAGCTATAAGAATAGGTTGCAGATTCATATGTTGCCCACTCTCTTCAACCGCATTGTTTATAGCTTTCTCTAGCAGTTCAGATTGAGTGGCAAGCAACCGTTCGCTCTCGTCTTTAATGGCAGTTATAATCGGCTCAATATTACTATTCTCTACCAGCTCTCGACTCAACTGTATTGAGTTGCTGTTCAGAGTGTCTAACAGAGGCTCCAAATCAAGCTTTGCCCCGGCTTCAATGGTGATTTTGGCCAGTGCACTTTCTAACTGTTTAGCTTGACTCTCAACTAGCTGTCCAACTTCCGAGCGGAGAATTTCAAGTATATTGGAACTTGATAGCTGGTTGGAGATTCTCTCCGCAACTTTCTCTCCCTCTTGCCTTAGAACCATGATTATCGGGTCAAAGTCCATCTGCCCCTTGGCATAATTGGCAGCTACGTCTGTCATAGTTGTCTGCAGGGTGTTGAACTGCTCTGCTGAGACTTTCTCCATGTACTCTTCCATGGATTTGGCAATTGGTGCCAGAGTAACCTGCTTGGATATCTGCTCAATAATGTTGGAGCCTTCAGTTTGAATAGTCTCCATAACCCGTTCTAAGGCTACAGTAATTCCTCCGCCATCCATCATTTCCGACATAGTCTCTCGAATGGCTTCTGACTGTTGAGCAGCGACAATCTCACCTTGGTTCTGCAACATCTCTAGAACCGGCCCCATTGTTACCTGTTTGCTAAGTTTATCCAGTAGTTTTTCATTCTCTGTGCGAATAACATCTGAGAGCTGTTCAGAAATAGAGGCTGTCTCCAGTGTTTGCAACATACGGTTGCCACTATCACGGATCTCTTCCAAGATCGGCTGTATAGCCAGACCAGAATCACTATTGCGAGAAGCCGAGTCTGCCATTACTGAGTTGAGGACCGATCCCAGGCTCTCTGATAGCTCCATGGACTCTTGCTGTATGGCGGTGATTACTGGTTCTAGATTAATACCACCAGAGGATTGTTGGTTCTCAACAAGCTCGATCAAACGGCCCATTTCAGTTCTGATTGTGTCTAGTAGATACTCGGGAGTTAGGGAGCCGCCATTTAGATCTGATGACGCTGAAAGAATGGCTTCCCTTACTGAGTCACTCTGTTTTTGCAGTAATCTTTCACCCTCTAGCCTTACCGCTGTGACTACTGATTCCAGATCAGCAATTGTGCTGCTTCCACCATGACTTCCTACACTGTTAAGGGAGTCATGGAGGATGTTTGCCTGGCTTTCTAGAATCTGGTTGCCTTGATCCTGTAGTGCACCCAATATGGTCTCTAGTGAGGTGTTCTCAGTATGTTGCCCTGCTTCCATCTGTTCAAAAAGGCGGTTTGATTCTGTTCTGATTGCTTTAAGAACGGTATCGTCAGAGAATACATCATCAACACTTGCCACCACACTGCCCATTGCTTCACGGACTATCTCATTCTGCTGTGCAAGTACCCGTTCGCTCTCTGCTTTTACAACATCGACAATTGAGGAGATGAGAGTCTCTAGAACTGGTTCATTTCCAGCATGTGGTATTGTCATCTCTGCCAAAATATCCTGCATTGCCCGGCTTTGATTTGTTGCCAGCTCTTTACTCTGCTCTCTAATCGCATCTAAAACAGGGGTTAGGGACCAACTGTCTTTTGCCTCTTCATCTCGTTTAGACAATGTATTGTGGATGGTCTCTTGTAAGGTATCAGCTAGATATGCGGTCTGGTTCTGAACTGCATCAATCAACGGTTCCATGGAGATTAATCCTGCAGAATCCATTGATGCACTTGAGAAGGCTTCACGGACAAAATTTTCTTGGAGAGATGTCAGTTTAGCTAACTCATCTTTAACTGTATCAACAACTTGATTTAGACCAACACCATCGGTGCTACCAAAGTTAGCCTGATCCAACAACTCCCGAATTGTTGTTTGCTGATTGAGCATTATAGCTTCTGCTTCAGTGTGAACTGTCTCTATAATAGCTTCTACTATATGGGCATTAGGGCCACTTCCGCTATCCAACCGTTCTGAGAGGTTATGTGTCTCGGTTTTAATATCAGTGATATCCCTAACCACTTCACTCAGTATAGACCTTATAGCCTCCTCTTGGCGTTCTAATTGCCGTGTGTTTTCCGCTTTCATGGTCGCCAATAGCGGCTCTATAGCTAATCTACCTTCATCACTATTAACAGCAACTTCACTTAGTGTCTCATGTAAGATCCTGGATTGGCTCTGGGCTAGCTCTTCACTTTGGGAACTCAAGGCAGCGAGTAGTGGCTCCAGGGAGAGGCCGGAGAGCTCATTCTTGAAGAGCTGTTTCTGGCTCTCCATCAACTGCTCGGTTCCGTTCTGCAATACATCGATCAAGTTATCAAGAGAGAATGATTCGTTAAGGTCGTTAACCACCTTGCTCAATGCAGCGTGCATTTCACTTCTTTGCTGTTCTGCCAGTTCAACACTATGTTTTTTGAGTGTATCCAAGGTTTTTTCTAATGAGAATGCCGAGCCTGTATCATCTCTGTTGTTCTCGCTAGCAAGGCCAACAATATTTTCATTTAAGAATGCTTGCCGCTCAGTTAGTCGGTCAATCGCCTCAATTACTTCACCATTTGAAGAGGATTGGCCAAGCTGAGCTACCACACTATCAAAGGCATCGCTAATTATGGTCTCTTGCTGTTCAAGCTGTTTTGCCCCTTCAGCTTTAACAGCAGCCAGTAGTGGCTCAATAGAGATCTCCCCATCACTACCCCGTACGGCAATATCCCCCAGAGCCTGTTGCAGAGCCTTGCTCTGGTTTTCAGCCAACTGCTGGCTTTGGCTCTGAAGAGCAGCCAGTATAGGCTCAATGGAGACCTCTGAAACCTGTTCAAGCACCTCTTCAATTTGTGACTGAATCTCAGCAGATAAAGTGCTTGACGGTAGGGATTCGTTGAGTCCGGCAATATCTCTGCTTAGAGCATCCTGCTGTTGGTTTATGCTCTCGGTTTGGGTTTTTAGATCTTGTAAAGACTCTTGCTGTCTGTTGAGGTTTTCAGTTTGAGCCAGGATAGCCTCTATCACACTCTCTTGGTTTTGTGAAGTATTCAGTCCGGCAAGGACGTTCTCCAAAGCGTTACGAACTATTGTCTCTTGCTGTTCAAGCTGTTTTGCCCCTTCAGCTTTAACAGCAGCCAGTAGTGGCTCAATAGAGATCTCCCCATC
>JADFZU010000020.1 GCA_015232365.1 Magnetococcales bacterium
CTATTGCTGAAAACCGGCTTTTTAACGATCGACTAAAAAGTGTTGCTAAGAGCTTTGGTTATTACCTTCACAATAGAGTCTCTCATTCCATGTTTTTGAGTGAAAGTATTGAAGATATTATCCCGGCATTGGTCTCTTGTCTCTTTGCTGTTTAGTAAGATTTCAACTTTTTCACACATTTCATCAGGGTTATCAAAAACCAGAGAGTCGGCATTTTCCTGAAAGTAGTGCTCTGAGTCGTAACGGCGATAGCTAAGCAGGCAGCCGCGATTTTTGACAATTTCAATGGGCCGGGGAAAAAAGCAGGTATCTAATGAGAGACTGCCAAAATCAACTGATACGGGAATATTATGATATAGCTGGCCTCGTGATAGTATATTTTCCGTTGGATCAGCATCAAGATTATCTTTTATCCAATCATCACCAATCAGCAAAAACCGCTTGCCAAACTCTTTTTTAAGGCGGTGGACAAAGACTCTTCTGGTTGCTCTTGCATGGTAGTATAGGTAGGCATTGACTAATATGAACCATATCTCCGGCTGTTTTACCGGATCTTTTGACATTATGTATGACCAAAACGGCTCCATATCCATGCGTGAAATTGTTGGATCAGCTACCGAGATATCTACCATCGAGCGAGCCAGTAAATCAACTTCCGGTTCCAGATTATCAGGCTTTCCCGGTAGAACCCCCATATAGATAATCTCTGCGTTGGAGAAATCCCTATCACCAAGTTTTTTTGAGGTGGTCAAATTATCATGAAACATTTTCTTGCTTGCGGTTTCAGGTTTGTTCCAGCGTAGGAACGGTAGAGTGTAGTTTTTAGAAGATAGTCCAAGCGAGGCGGAAACAATAGATTCAAAACCCAAACGGCGATACTCTTCCGTAGCTTTTTCACAGGGGGACCAAAAGATGATTTTCAGATCGTTAATGATCTCATTGCACTTTTTTTTGTCAAACCTATGTAGCAGTTTCTCTATCTCATTTACAGGATGAGAGAGGGTAATGTTGACAATTGGACAGTTAATTTGATAGCGGGCAAGAAGAGACATTACACTGTGTTTGCCCTCGGATGTGAAAATATTGGCTGTAAAAACAAGATCACAAACCTCCCCAGAAAGTGGTTCAATTGCATACCCTTCGGCTTTTTTAAGATAGGTTGGGTCAAGGTGCAGAACATAAACCTCATGACCCAAAGCTAAAAGCTCCCCTTGCAGAGAGAAAAATAGTTCGTAAAGTCCGTCAATTATAAGCAGAATACGCATTCCGTACCTCTTCTTTAAAGGGAAGAATCTAATAAGTTGTCTATTATCATCTGCTTAGACAATATATATCCGGTAGCTGGGCGTGCATTAATGGTGCAATATATTGGTTTTTCTAGTGAATCAATAGATTGTGCCAGTGATGTAAGAACAACTGCCGAGTATTGATAATAGGCCAATTTTGTTTAGTTTGTCGATGCTACCTGGACCCATGTAGCTTTGTGCTGCTAGATGCCTCCAGTAAACTGCCATGTATCGTAGGCTATGTTCTCACCAAATGGGGGCAGACCGCAGTAACAGCCAGGATTCTATCTATAAAACCAGCAAACTCCATGAACATCCCCAACCTGGCAACCGACAGCCGATGAAAAAACTCACCAATCAAATTGGTTCAGTTCACAAGTAAGGTCAATTAAGTTTTATTCATGGGATGGGTCTGGGAAGGGGGCGTGTCCCTTCCCAGCGGGGTTTGGGGCAGTGCCCCATAGATTCTTAAGCTTCAGCAGTTTCATTAAGTTGATCAAGAAAGTCAGTAAGCAGTTCTTTAGCGCCTTCCATAGCTTCTGTTTTTTCTGGTGATTTTTCTAGTGATTTATCTATCATTGCGAGTAGGGCATCTATTTGTTGCCAATACTGTTCAGACTCTTCCGAAAAAATATCTTGGCTTTCCTCACCTATTGCAGCGATACCGCCCTGGTTTTCACTCTCGGTTAGTGCCATGCTGAAAAACATACCTGATACCAGCATTATATCGGTTTCTGAGGCGTTGGAGCTTGCTTGGTTCCAGGCATCTACTACCTCTTGTGGTGCGTTGGCTGGTGGAAATAGCGGTGGGCTTTTCTGGCTGTTTTGCTCTGAGTGGTGGTCGAATAGCCCTGCAACACGATGCATTATCCCTTGCACCTCCCGGAATGAAGCTCCTTCTGTCAACCCTGCCTCGTAGGGCTGAAAGGTTCTCATCTGTGCGATTGATAGTGACTGCATGAATGAGAACTGGTCTTGACTACCGTTAGAAGATGAGTTGCTTAGTAGCCCGGCAAACATATCAATGCTGTCTGATGATGATTGAAACCTTTGCGAGTCGTTTTGCATACCGGGAAAAAATGGTGAGTTAGCAGCCAGACCGTCGAGTTGTTGGGCTGCTACATCCTCCAGAATCGACATGAAATCGTCTTGTTTATGGCCGCAACAGCCATGGCTTTTATCTGGCTTTTGGAACTGGTTTTCTGCTCCTTGGGTTGTTGTTTGCTGAACGGTAATTATCTGAGCAACAATATTGGCTGAAATCATGACAAAATAACCTCTTCGCAAACGTTAAAAAAAATTAATGATATCTACATAATGGCAAAGGCTGTGCCATATGGTGATGTTGTTGATTTTCAATAAGATTGTTAAAGAGGGTGCAATAAGGTGGGCAGATTTTGCCTGGTTGCGGCTGGGCAAATTTTGCCTTTTAATGTAGGGGTGTGTGTTTGTTGGGGGTATGCAAAATCTTGGGATTTGTTGGATGATCAACAGCAAAACCTTGGTCGGTCTTGCAGACCCCCAAACCCCCACGCTTTTAAATGTTGGAAACTTAACAGCAAAACCTTGGGCGGCTGCCCAAACCCGGCAGGGAGGCAAGCCCCCCTGCACCCCTAAGAGTTAAACGTATAAATTAAGAGCCTAACTGCCCCGTGATAAAATAAATTTTGATTGGATATGGTTGAGCCTGGATATTTTATAAGAGAGAGACCCTTATAAAATATCCAGGAGTTTTACTAATAGCGGTAGTGGTCCTGCTTGAACGGCCCTTCAATCGGAACGTTTATGTATTTTGCCTGCTTTTCAGTCAATTTAGTCAGATTGGCACCAAGCTTCCCAAGGTGAAGTTTCGCAACTTTTTCATCAAGAATTTTTGGTAGAAAATAGACCCCAACTTCATATTTGCCAGGATTACACCATAACTCAATCTGAGCCATAACCTGGTTGGTAAATGAGTTGGACATAACAAAACTAGGATGACCAGTCGCACAACCTAGGTTAACCAAACGGCCCTCAGCTAGAATTATCAACCGCTTGCCGTCAGGAAAAATAACATGGTCTACTTGAGGCTTGATGTTCTCCCATGGAAGATCGCGAATACCAGCTATATCAATTTCTGAATCAAAATGACCAATGTTGCAGACAATGGACTGGTCTTTCATCTTATCCATATGAGCACGTGTAATAACGTCGACGTTGCCAGTCGTGGTAACAAAAATATCACCCATACCAGCAGCCTCTTCCATGGTTACAACCCGGTAACCCTCCATGGTAGCCTGTAGTGCACATATAGGGTCGATTTCAGTAACGCAGACAATAGCACCCAAACCTCGGAACGATTGAGCACAACCCTTGCCAACATCGCCATACCCGCACACAACAGCAACCTTGCCGGCAATCATAACGTCAGTAGCACGCTTAATGCCGTCAACCAAAGACTCCCGACAGCCATAAAGGTTGTCGAACTTTGATTTGGTTACCGAATCGTTAACGTTAAATGCCGGAACCTGAAGAGTGCCTGCTGCCATCATTTCGCTCAAACGCAGCACGCCAGTTGTAGTCTCCTCAGAGATGCCACGAACCTCCTTCATGATTTCAGCATATTCAGGACGGTGCATCATGATGGTCAAATCGCCACCATCATCAAGAATCATGTTTGGTGTCCAGCCGTTTGGACCTTTTATTGTTTGCTCAATACACCACTCAGCCTCTTCCTCAGTCTCACCCTTCCAGGCAAAAACCGGAATGTTGGCCGCAGCCATGGCCGCAGCAGCCTGATCTTGAGTGGAAAAAATATTGCAGGAAGACCAGCGAACCTCAGCTCCAAGAGCAACCAAAGTCTCAATTAATACCGCCGTTTGAATGGTCATATGCAGGCAGCCGGCAATTCTGGCACCAGCTAATGGTTTTTGGTTGCCATACTCTTCACGGAGTGCCATAAGACCAGGCATTTCCGTCTCAGCAATTAAAATTTCCTTACGTCCCCATGCTGCCAAATTAATATCGGCAACCTTGTAGTCACCAGCACTGGTTGTCATGTTCGATTCCTTTTTTAGAGCAAATTTTTGTCAGTAGTATGGATTTAATTCTTTTATAGTCCGGCTGATTTTTTTAGAGCCTCGGCCTTATCAGTTTTCTCCCAGGTAAAGTTTGGTAACTCTCGGCCAAAATGGCCATAAGCAGCAGTGGGAAGATAGATGGGCCGCATAAGATCCAGGGTTTGAATAATAGCTTTAGGACGGAGATCAAAATGCTCTGAAACCAACTCCTCAATCCGGCTATCATCAATTTTACCAGTGCCAAAGGTCTCCACCATCATTGAGACCGGCTCTGCTATGCCGATAGCATATGCAATCTGCACCTCACAACGTGAGGCTAAACCAGCAGCAACAATATTTTTTGCCACATAACGCCCCATATAGGCAGAAGAGCGGTCAACTTTAGATGGGTCTTTACCCGAGAAAGCTCCGCCGCCGTGATGCCCGGTTCCGCCGTAAGTATCAACGATTATCTTCCGTCCAGTCAGGCCACAATCACCAACCGGGCCGCCAATAACAAAGCGTCCGGTGGGGTTGATATGAAATTTTACGTTCTGTTTTAAAAGATCTTTAGGAAGAATAGGCCGGACAATCTCCTCAATTATCGCCTCCCTAAGGTCGCCGTGTGATATGTCAGGATCGTGCTGAGAAGAGATGACTACCGCATCAATTCCAACAGGTACTGAGTTCTCATAGCGAATCGTCACCTGAGATTTGGCATCAGGACGCAACCACGGCAGCTTGCCAGATTTACGCACTTTTGCCTGCTGCTCAACCAGGCGGTGGGCATAGTGGATCGGGGCAGGCATTAAAGCTTCGGTCTCATCACAGGCATAACCAAACATCAAACCTTGATCACCAGCACCTTGGTTGAGATCAAGCCCTTCGCCTTCGTTGACACCTTGGGCAATATCAGTAGATTGCTGGTCTAGCGAGACCAATACCGCACAGGATTCATAATCAAAGCCCATCGTAGATGAGTTGTAACCAATCTCCTTGATTACATCACGTACTACCTTGGGATAGTCAATAACCGCTTTGGTGGTAATCTCACCAGCAATCACCACCATACCGGTGGTAATCATGGTTTCACAAGCTACCCGGCTTGTCGGATCTTGCTCAAAGAGTGCGTCTAAAACACCATCAGAAATTTGATCGGCTACTTTGTCGGGATGGCCTTCAGAGACTGACTCCGAGGTGAAAATATAGTTCTGCGACATATGCGCTTACTCCAAGTTATGGATTGGAAAGTAAATAAACCCAAGAATGATACACTAGACGACAACAAAAAGCTACGATTAATGAAAGATATACTCATCATCACAGGCAGTGCGTAACGTCTGCTCCAGTAAACCTATAACTTCTTTGGTGGTATCTCTGTTGATAGCTGCTTTTGCCATCTCTTTAAGTTGCTTAAAATCCAGGGATCTTGTGGTTCGGCGAACCAGAGGCAGGCATCCAGGGGACATTGACAGCTCATCTATACCCATACCCAAAAACAGTGCTGCAAAGCGTGGGTCACCAGCCATCTCTCCGCAGACCGAGACCGGAATACCTTTGGCAGAGCCTCCGTTTAATGTCATGGAAATTAAACGCAATACTGCAGGGTGACCCGACTCATATAGGTAAGCTACCGACTCATCTAGACGGTCTACAGCTAAGGTAAACTGAATTAAATCATTGGTACCAACACTTAAAAAATCTACTTTTGCTGCAAGTTGCTCAGCACAGATTGCCGCTGCAGGAACCTCTACCATTACCCCGATGGGAACGTTGGAGTTGAACTCCAGGCCATCTTTTTTGAGGTCGTCTTTGGCTTGAGCAAAAAGCTGCAATACCTCTTCCAACTCTTCAACACCGGATATCATCGGCAATAGAATCCGTACATCACCTTGAGCAGCAATTCTCAACAACGCCCTAAGCTGGGTTAAAAATACCTGTTGCTCCTCCCTAAGACAAAACCTTATCCCCTGCATACCCATTGCTGGGTTTATACCGTTGTTTGAGTGGCTTTTAAAAAATAGCTTGGTCTGTTTTTCGCCGCCAACATCCATGGTGCGAATGGTAACCGGCAGATCCTTCATTGATTTGATAACCTGGCTAAAGGTTCTTACCAACTCCTCTTCATCAGGCAGTATGCTACGGTTCATATAGAGATGTTCGGTACGGTACAGGCCGATACCTTCAGCACCAAGCCGTTTTGCCCGAAATGCGTCGCTGTATTGTTCAATGTTGGCTTTTAGTAAAATCTGCTGACCATCTTTGGTAATGGCCGGCTGGATGGTTGCATCAAGAAGGCGTTGACGGAATGTGCTGTAGCGTTGCTTTTTTTCGGTTAATTGTTTAAGGGTTTCCGGGTCGGGGTTGATGTAAAGCAAGCCACTGATTCCGTCAACAATCAACCTATCTCCCTGGTTTATTTTTACTGTTGCCTGATCAACGCCAACAACAGCAGGAATACCGAGAGATTTTGCCAAAATTGCAGTATGGGAGGTTCGTCCACCACGCTGGGCAACAAACCCCAAAACACTCTCATGTTTCATCTGTAGGGTATCAGACGGGGTGAACTCCTCAGCTACCAAAATAACCGGGTCTGGAAATCCGGCCACTGACTCCTCGCTATGCCCAAGCAGGTTGTTAAGTAACCGTTTGCCAACCTGTTCAATATCAGACCGTTTTTCCCTGAGGTAGGAGTCATCCATCTTTTGGAAAACTGCGGTAATATTTGATAGATGCCGAACAACCGCCCACTCAGCATTATAACCTTTTCTCACATAACCCAAAGCACCATCACGGAGCATGGTATCTTCTAAAATCAGACGATGGGCATCAAGGATATAGAACAGCTCTGGGTTGGTTTGCTGTTTATTGACATTTTGGTAGATCTCTTTAAGTTGATCGTGGGACTCCTTCAGAGCTGCTTTAAGACGCTCCTCTTCGTTAAGTCTATGCTCTGGTGTAACACAGTAGTGGGGTACATCTGGCATGCCGCGGGCAACCAGATGGGCGTGGCCAACGACAATCCCCGGTGATACCGGAGTGCCTTGCAAACTCATCATGGCATTCACTTATGCCCTCCCGTCTTCGCCAAATTTGGTTCCAATCAAAGCTGATAGTTTGTCCATAGCTTCATGGGCATCACCACCTTCAGCCCCGATTATAACCTGATCTCCTTTAGCTGCGGCTAGCATCATTATACCCATAATGGATTTACCATCCACCGGTTTTCCACCATCAACCTTGCTTATCCAAATTTTAGACTCGAATTCCGTTGCCATCATGACAAATTTTGCTGAGGCCCTGGCATGCATTCCGAGCCTGTTGACTATAGTTACTTTACGCTCAAGCATTTTTATACCTAATTTTCACCGGCTATACGTAGTGACTCACGGTCAATATCCCGGTGCCGCATCTCAACGTTATGACCATCATTCCGTAACATTTTTGTCAGGCTTTCTACCATATAAACTGAACGGTGCCTGCCGCCGGTACAGCCAATATCAACAGTAAAATAACGTTTTTTTTCCAGTTTATAACGGGGCAGAAGATAGTTTAACAGGGTTTTGATATGTTCAAGGAAAGCTAAAGCCTCTCCATCATCTTCTAAAAATTTGATGATCTGTGAATCACTACCACAATAGGGTCGCAGAGCTGGGTCATAAAACGGGTTGGGTAGAAAACGGGCATCCAAAACCATGTCAGCATCAGTGTTGGAGCCAAATTTAAAGCCAAAAGAACGGATAAATACCATAAGATCAGAGCCGGAATCTGGTTGGAAAACCAGATTTAAATGCTCTTTTAAAGAGGGAATGGTCATGCGAGAGGTGTCAATCACCATATCAGCCATGGCTCGAATTGGCTCAAGGTTGGCAACTTCCAAGGTGATTGCCTCTTGCACCGTATGGTTACGGACCATAGGGTGCCGCCTTCTTGTTTCCCGGTATCGAGTGGTTAAAACTGCAAAATCTGCCTCAAAAAAGACCATTTCAAAACGTTTGGCTTTTTTACTTATTCCATCATAACAGGCGTGAAACTTATCAAGGCTCTCCTTGTTACGCATATGAATACCGATAGCCACCCTGGATATGCCAGGCCCATCAGAAATAATATGATCTACAAATTGTGGAATAAGATGAAAAGGTAGATTGTCAACCCAGTGGAAGCCAATATCCTCCAGGTATTTCAATGCACTGGACTTGCCGGCACCAGAGTACCCGGTTAGAAGAATTAGATGGTCAATCTGGTTTAATGGTGCAGACACTAAATGTTTTCCTCTGAAATCATTACTCTGTAAAGCGATCTTTGGTCCTCTGCCTCCATAAGACGTGTTCGTACTGACTCTCTGTTTAGCAGTTGAGAAATAGTTGCAAGTGCCTGTAAATGAGGTTTGCCAGATCCTGTTGGCGATAGTAAGGCAATAAGAAGGTGCACCGGTTTGCCGTCGTTTGATTTAAATTGGACTCCAGCAACTGAGCGGCCAAAAACAGCGATAGGCGATTTTATTCCATCCATTCTCCCGTGTGGTATGGCTATTCCTTTACCAATGCCGGTGGAGCCCAAACGTTCCCGTTCTTTGAAAATTTCCAGGATTTGTTCGGCGCTTACTTCTGGCAGAATATCGGCAAAAACTATTGATAGGTTATGTAGAACCTCATTTTTGTTGGTACCTGTAAGGTTTGTTACAACACAAGATTCTGATATTAAATTTGAGATCAACATTTAGGCAACTTTTTTACAAATCAAGAGTGATTCTAAAAAGAATGTTTCAGGTGATAACGCTGTTTACATTATGGTGATAGCTGCTTGCGTCGTGAGGAAGAGGGGATGTTGAGAGCGTCACGATATTTTGCTACTGTCCTGCGAGCTACGTCTATACCCTGTTCGCTTAAAAGATTTGCCAGCTTTTCATCCGACAACGGTCTACGCAGAGACTCATTGGCAACCAGTTTTTTGATTTTGTATTTAACTGCCTCAGAAGAGTGGGTCTCTCCTGTGACCGAACCCAAAGAGGAGGAGAAGAAAAATTTTAACTCAAAAATTCCCCGTGGGGTGTGCATATATTTGTTGCTGGTAACTCGTGATGTTGTTGATTCATGGACCCCGATATCATCGGCAACGTCTTTTAGAATCAAAGGTTTTAGATGCTCAGGCCCTTTATCAAGAAAATCTTTTTGGAACCGGACAATGCTTTCCGCTACCCGGAAAATAGTGCTGGAACGCTGCTCAAGACTTTTTATCAACCACTGGGCAGAGCGGGAGTTGTCTGTTAAAAACTGCTTATCCTTTGCAGACATACGGCTACTGACTGAATTTTCATAAGCACGGTTTATGCGTAGGTTTGGTACTGTGTCCGGGTTGATTTCAACAACCCATTCACCCTCAATTTTACGCACAAATACATCCGGGACTACATAGTTGGTCTGGTCACTGCCAAAGGCCAGTCCTGGTTTAGGGTTGAGAGATTGGATAACCGAGACGGCATCAGCCAGCTCTTCTTCAGAAATTTTTAATATCCGCCGCAGCTTACGAAAATCCCGCCGGGCAAGATCTTCTAAATGGTCAAGTAGGTCCACGTAGGGAGATACAGCCTTACCTAAACTTTTTAACTGCATTTTCAAACATTCAGAAAGATTCTGTGCCGCAACCCCAGCCGGTTCAAACGATTGAATCAGTAATAGGGCATCTTCAACATCGTCAAGGGTGGAGTTAGCCATATCTGCCAGTGCTTGCAGATCAGTAGTCAGGTAGCCATTTTCGTCAACAGCATCAATGATAGTAAGGCCCAGAGTACGCTCTTTGTCATCCATGGCCGAGACACCTAACTGCCAGATAAGATGGTCTTGTAGTGTCTGTCCATTGCTTAACGTGTTCTCGATTGGTGGTGCTTCCATGGAGCCAGGGGCGTTTTCAAAGGGAACCGCACCATAGCTGTCGCCGTACACATCTTCCCAAGAGGCATCAACTCCCAAATCATCATTAAGAGAGGTGTCAGCAACATCAATCTCTTTGTCTTTTTTCGGCTCAGAAATTTCTGGAGTGGTTTCGGAAGTATTGTCGCTGGAACTGCTTTTGCTGGTCGCTGTTTCAGAGTCGTTGCTATCTGCCCCGCTTTCGTCAACCTTTTCTAAAAGGGGGTTTTTCTCCAACTCTTCTTGCAGATAGTCTGAAAGGTCCAGTGTGGACATCTGCAACAGCTTGATGGCCATCTGCAACTGAGGTGTCATAACCAGTTGCATTCCCATCCGCAGTTTCAGTTCTAGTCCTACCATTACGTCAATCCTGTTCTAATTAGATAAAAGGTTTTGTTCAATACAATTTTCATGCTGGTTAATTGTGCTGTTATAATTTAAAATCTTGACCAAGATACATCTGCCGGACCTTGTCATCGGCGACAACTTCATCCGGTTTACCGTCGGCCAAAACTCTACCTTCCGATAATATATATGCTCTATCACAAATTCCCAAGGTTTCACGTACATTATGATCAGTTATCAATACGCCGATACGCCGTTCTTTGAGATGGTGTATAATAGACTGAATATCTTCTATTGCCAATGGGTCAACGCCCGCAAATGGTTCATCAAGAAGAATATAGCGGGGTTGAATGGCTAATGCACGGGCTACTTCAACCCGGCGACGTTCACCACCAGATAGGGCATAACCCTGGGTTCTTGTCAGGTGTGAAATACGTAACTCTTCCAAAAGTTGCTCTAATCTCTCCAGGCGTTCGCCACGGGTTAGGGGCATGGTCTCTAAAATGGCCAGAATATTGTCATACACAGTCATTTTACGAAAAACTGAAGGCTCTTGGGGCAGATAGGAGATTCCAGCTCTAGCCCTTAGATACATAGGGTCTACGGTTATCTCCCGGCCATCCAGCCAGATTGAGCCTTGATCTGGGGCTACCAGGCCAACGCACATATAAAATGTCGTGGTTTTTCCTGCACCATTAGGTCCAAGGAGGCCTACAACCTCACCTCTATCCAAGATGATATTGACTTGGGCGACAACTTCTCTGTCCCCATAACGCTTGCCAAGTCCAACAGCTTTTAATCCAGAGTCCCGTTTTGTTTTGCGTCGATCAGGTTGATTGCGGTCTATCTGTCGCCTGTCAGCAATACCCATTACTCATTCCCTCCGTAGCGGCGAAATTAGAGGTGGACGGCTTCGTGTTGAGCTTTTATGCGGCCTTAGTTTGGGTTTTGAATATGTTAGAGTCGACTGTTTAACAGCATTTAGGAGTGGTTTAGAGTCAATCTGTAGTTGCATGGGGTTCTTCATGTTTTGCTGTAATTTTTTGCTTATTGGCTCCAGGTCTATATTTTCCACCTTTTTCCGGTTTTCTGGATTAAGCTTGATTGTAGTTCTCGCTCTTTCTGTACTTTTTTTGGCTTTTTCTCTGATATTTGGTGGCATTATGCTGGCAGAAACCCTCTGTTTCCCAGTGCCAAGCACAAACACTTTGTCAATCTGCCGGTTTTCACCAAGAGTTAGCAGGATTCTTTTACCAGCTAAGCGGTCACCTCCATGAATAATTGATGCACTACTTTTTTTTCCAATCAAGATTAATTTTCTCTCGCTAACAATATATTCTGCCCGGTCAGCATTGCCTCTGTTCTCTGCCTGCTCAATAACAACATGTCCTGAAGCCAGAACTTTATGTACCCCACCACGGGAAATTTGTTGGCCGGATTTCTTTTTGAAATAGTACACCACCATCCGGTCTGCAAAGAGAGCCATCTCCCCTTCGCTGGCAGTTACATCACCACGAAAAGTTGCTATTTCACTATTTTCATCCATTTCAAGCTGGTCGGCTTTTATAACCAACTCAGTCTTAAAAGCTTCTGCCGCAAAAGAGTAGGGGAGGAGAATAGCCATTATGCTAAGTATAGTTAGAGATTTGCGGATTTTATGCCACCAACATACCTTATAAAGTTTCGCCATTACGAACCCCACTCACCTGTCAATGTTGGAGTGCCACCAAAAAATTTCATCTCAACTTTTTGAAGAACCTGCATCTGTTTTCTCTTGTGAAAAATGGTCAACCCAATACCTTTTAACTCAGACATTTTGTTTTTCAAATAGAACCGTTGATCTGTATATAGTATTCCTTCCTTTGGATCAAACTGCAACCACTCGGTGGTCAATAGGCCAAACTGCCGGTCACCCTGTGCTCTTACTGCACCATGAAAGTTCATTATACGGCTGCTTTTATCAACGGTCCCCAGTTCTGCGGTCACGCTGATCTTTTCACCATTTTTGTTGTTTATAGAGAGTTTTGGAGTGTCGACAACAACCAACGATTTGTTTTCACTGTGTGCGCTTGGTGCGTCCAGGGTCCACTGGGTCCGAGTACCATCAAACTGCTCTAAATGTATCTTGGTGGCTAAATTTACAGTACTTTTTTGTTCTGTAGTTTTTTTTACGGGGCTTGCTTTAAGTCCTACAGGCCTCTGTAAATACCAGCCGATAGCTCCAACCATTACACAGACAGTCGCTATGAAAAAAATCTTTAAAGATTTATTCCATGCGGCTATCCTGCCCTGTTTTTTCAACCCCTCTCTGCGGAGTTGGCTCCAGCCCATTGAGCGGGACATGCGCTGGTTAACGGAGTAGTTCATCTGTTTATCAACCTATTGATAATCCCGTCCCACATATTTTGAGCCTTTAATATCTCTTCTGCCAACTCCCGAACTGCTCCAGATCCTCCCGGCTTTTGAGATACCCAATCTACATGATTTATCACCTCTGGTGCAGCATCAACAGGGGATGTAGCTAGGCCGACCTTGGTTAATATCGCCAGATCAATAAGATCATCCCCCATAAAGGCACATTCGGTTGACTTTAGTTTAGCCTGTTCCATCTCTGACTGCAAACAACCCCATTTATCTTTTACACCCTGATGCACAAAAGTGAGGGACAGCTCTTTAGCCCGCTTTTCCACAACCTTTGATTTACGGGCTGTGATCAACCCGACTTTAATGCCGGAGTCTAGCAGAAGTCTTATTCCCAAGCCATCCCGGACATAAAACCTTTTCGATTCAATACCGGAATTATCGATACTAATTCCTCCGTCACTGAGAACACCGTCAACATCCAGTGCCACCATCTTAATTTTTCTGGCTTTATCAAGAGGAATTTTCACATCAGCCCCGCTTCAAGAAGGTCATGTAGATGGATGACTCCAATGAGTTTGTCTGAACCATCTTTGACAAACAGTGAAGTGATTTTTCTCTTTTCCATAAGTTTAACTGCTTCCACGGCTAGAGCATCACCATCAATAGTTTTTGGTGCTTTAGTCATAATTTCCCTAACCTGCAATGTGAGTATATCTTTACCACTAGACATACTGCGCCGCAGGTCGCCATCGGTAAGAATTCCTACCAGACTACCTGTTTGGTCGAGCACTCCAGTCATACCAAACCGTTTGTCGGTCATCTCGAACATGGCATCTTGAACCAGATCAATATCTTTTACCAGGGGTATACGGTCGCCGGAGTGCATACGGTCGCATACCTTCAATAATAATTTTTTACCCAGACTGCCACCCGGATGAAAAAAGGCAAACTGCTCCGGTTTGAAATCCCGTTGATTTAGCAGGGCAACTGCCAAGGCGTCCCCCATAGCCATGGTTGCTGTTGTTGAGCAGGTAGGGGCTAAACCAAGTGGGCACGCCTCGTTATCCACTGAAACATCAAGGAGAATATCACTCATTTTGCTCAAGGTTGAGTTTTGATCGCCAACCATTGCAATCATTGGTACCCCCATGCGCTTAATCACTGGCATTAGAGCGATCACCTCTCCAGTCTCGCCACTATTGGATAGGGTGATCAAAATGTCCCGCGGGACCACCATACCTAAATCCCCATGACTCCCTTCAGCAGGGTGGAGAAAAAATGCCGGGGTTCCGGTGCTAGCAAGGGTAGCAGCTATTTTTTGTCCTACCAGGCCTGATTTACCCATACCGGTAACTACCACCCGGCCTTTGCATTTTAACATCAAATCAACTGCACGCTCAAAAGAGGAGTCCAGCCGTTTTGCCATCCGTTCAATGGCCTCTGCCTCCATGCGTAACGTTTCTCTAGCTTGAGCTAACATGCATCCTCATTTTTACCGATAGGTTATATTATCTAATATCTTCTTATATATGCAGATTAAGATATTATGTAGCCAAGGTCAAAAAAACATGGGACAAACCGCCACCTTTTCCTGCATAATAGATCATTTATCCCAGTAAGCCACCATTCAAATAAGATAACAGGGTATAAAATAATGAGCTTAGTCCGTGACTGTATGTTCCCAAATGTTGCTACACTCTCCCCAGGAACAACCTTATTTGAAGCCGGTCGCAGTATGGTTCGCCAGGCTCCAGGGTTTGCCATTGTCTTGGATAATATGGCTATTGTAGGCTTGGTAACAGATTATGATTTTATAAAGTGGATAGTTGAAGGTCACGATCCAGAACAGGTAAAAATTCTGGATTTGCCAATCTCTCCACCACAAACAGTCAATGAAGCCACAGACTGTCAAGATCTTCTGAAAATTTATTATAAACGCCGTTTTCGCCGTTTTCCGGTCTTGAATGATGATGATATACTATCAGGAGGAATTACCGAGAAGCAGATTTTGGCTGCCCTGCCTCGCTCCAATTTAATGGCCCACTATCTGGTAGACGACATGGTTGTCTCCAAGCCGCCTGCTGTTCCTCCAGATATGAACTATATGGAGGTAGCCAAGCGGATGGTCTCATGGCACCGGGGCTGTGTTTTGGTTATGGATGGAGAGAGTTACATTGGTATGATTACTGAGGGTGATCTTCTCCGCTTTCGTGTTGGCAGCAGTTGGAGTTCCAACCTATTGGCCAGCGAGATGGCTACCAAAGCCTCTACAACTATCTCTCAAGAGGCAGACCTTCTACAAGCTCGTGATCTGTTTGTCTTGACCAAACACCGGCGTATGCCTGTGGTTAATCAAAAAGGTCAGGTGATGGGTCTTCTTACCCAAACCGATATACTGCGTCAGGTTGCCGATTCGGCCCGCTCCCATCAAGCGGTACTCAACCCAGAAGATATTACTGAACCGGCAATCTGGTTCAACCCTGATGATGATCATGAAATTTTGGCTATGAATGAGAAAGGGGCAGCAGCTTTAGAGCTAGATCCTGAAGTCTGGATTGGTCGTTCTATCTCATCTCTTGCTGTTGATCCTACAGTTTGGCAAGCGATTAGCACACTGCTTTTGAGTTGCGGAACCATCGACTCCATCAATCTGCCCGTGCTGACTGGTGCTGGAAACAGTCTATGTGTATCGTGCCGTTTTAGCTTGATCCACACCCCAACCGGAGCTGACCGGATTTTTTGGACCATTGGAACTATGGAGTCTGGTAGACAGAGTTGTAACTAAAATTTAAGGAAAGAGTGAAATGAGTAAGATATCTGATAGCGAGATAATCGATCTGTTAAAATCGACAAAAACCATTGCTGTTGTTGGCCTTTCGCCCAAGCCCGACCGGGCATCGCACCGGGTAGCTTTATATATGCAGCAGGCTGGTTATAGAGTTATCCCTGTTCGACCAGGAGGAGCCACAATTCTTGGCGAGCAGAGCTACCCTTCACTAGAAGAGATTCCCGAAGATATCCAGGTTGATCTGGTAGATGTGTTTAGAAAAGGTGAAGATACTCCACCAATAGCCGCTGCTGCGGTTGCTATCAAGGCCAAAGGGTTCTGGCTGCAACTAGGCATAACTAATCAAACTTCCATGGAGACTGCTAAAAAAGGTGGAGTGATAGCCGTAGAAAATCTATGTTTGATGGTTGAGCATCTCCGTTTGGCAAGTAAACTTTAAACCTATAAATCTAGGTTAAACCGTATCTGTAGTGGCTTTTGGCAAAACTACATAGGCCCAGATTTCTCCCCAGCGAATCTCCTGGTGGGTGATTTTCAACCCGGCCTCATCTATCTCTTGGGCAAATGACTCCTGGCTATATTCGGTCTCATGGGTTGGATCTAGTCGCCACTCGACAGCCAGCTCTTTTTTAAGAGGGATGCGCCAGTCACGTTCAAATAGCGGCACTCTGATAAGAAAACGGTAGGATTTTGTAATCTGGGCCAGTTGCCGTAAAAAACCAGCCCTGTTGGTTAGATGTTCTAAAACATTTGATAAGATAACTATATCAAACGGCCTGTTGTCAGAATATTGCATAATATCTCCAACAACAAACTCAACGTTGGCATGGCAGAATCTTTTTTTGGCTATTGTGATGTTTTTCTCCTCAAGATCAATACCCAAAACCAATCCTCCAGCTTTATCAGCCAGATCAAAAGCCAGCATTCCAGTGCCGCAACCAACATCAAGCACCCTTTCACCAGCCTTGACACGGTTGATGAAAAAATCGTGATAGCCGGTGTGTAGGTGTTTGGTATGGACACCATCGTTATAGCGAATTGAGTGGCGGCCTTGAAGGGAGTAGAGGTGATTATCAAGGCGAAAGAGAAAACCCAGGGCCTGGTCTGCCGGGATGGATTCAGAGTGTCTTAGAGCCAGTCGTTGCATAGACTCGCCCAGAGCCTTACTACTGAGGCTAGCTCCAGCCTCCTCTAAAACTCTTTGCCGCATACTCTCCGGCAGAAATTTCAAGATGAGTTTGAATAGAGTTTTTAGCATGTACGGTCCTGGTCTAACCTAGGTTTGGCAGTTGTTCCCACTTCTTTATTACAACATATTAATTTACCAGACAAACCAATGTGTTGCACCATTAATGCACCAAAACTACAGAATCTATGTTAAGTAGAGTCAGTTTTTGGCTGGCGTAAGAGATGAAACTCTTTGATTTCTTAGAAGGCAGGACAATTATGATGGTCGGTGTAGTGCTGAAATAGAGCCTACACCAACCATCATAAAATCAAGATTTGAAATTTGCTGACCAGTGGTTATACAACATCGGTTCCAGAATCAGGATCTGGCATTCCGGCTGCTGGGTCGCCGTCCATACCCTCTCCACCTTCTGGAGGTGGTTCACTACCTTCCATAGCTGCATCATCCATAGCTGCTGCCATTGCATCATCAGCAGCATCCATTCCGTCATCTCCAGGGGGAGGCATGTCGTTGCCTTCCATGCCATCATCAGACATCATTAGATCGTCACCAGGTGGAGGCATGTCGCCAAACTCTTCACTGCTTTCGTCTCCTGCCTCATAGTCATCGCCCCAGCCACCTTCATCAGCGGCCATTTCGTCACCTTCCATCGGCTCTTGACCCTCGATAGGTGGTTGACCGTCATCTGGTGGGAATCCAGCTTCCATACCTTCACCGCCACCTTCCATTGGCTCTTGACCATCCATAGGAGGCATGTCGCCATCAGTAGCCATATCTTCACCCTCTGGTGGTCCTTCTCCATCCATAGGAGGTGGTCCTTCGCCATCCATTGGTGGTTCGCTACCTTCAGGTGGTGGTTCCATTCCATCAGTTGAATACTCTTCAGCCATGATATAGCTCCTTAAATAATTGTCTAAATAGATTTCTACTGAAATATTTGCTCCAAACCGATCTGGTGTGCATTATCCTTACTATTTAAAAAAATGCAAAAGAATTACTGTAACTATTGGGTAACTTAACGTAGTAAAATGTCGAATTTTTAAAATCTTAACAATTCAACTATTAGCTATAAACCAGGTTATTTATTAAAAATCAGAACAATAGACTAATCCCCACAGATAAAATATCCGATTAACCAAGAATACGTCTAATTTGTTAAATTTACATTAATTTATTTAATTGTTATGCATTCAGCCTTTAAAAGTCTTTTATTAGTCTCCAGACAACACGGAATTGAGTTAAATCTCGATAGCCTTCAGAATGAATATTCTGTTGGCGATACCGAAGCTGGTGACAATATTCTTGTAAAAGCAGCTAGAAAAAATGGTTTAAAAGCCAAAAAAGTAAGGTTTCGTTGGAAAAACCTTGCCAAAATGGGCGATGCTTTCCCTGCAATTGCCCGTTTAAACAATGGTCGCTGTGTTGTAATCACAGGATTTCAGCCCGCCTCCAAGGAGAAAAATACCCCTGAACGGGTTATGATCATCGATCCCATTGCTGCCAGCCCCAAGGTTGAACGGGTTACAGAAGAAAAGTTTACCACCCTTTGGGATGGGCAGATGGTTCTCATTCGCCGGGATTATGGGCTGACTGACGATGAACAGCCATTCTCAGCAGCTTGGCTTATAGGTGGTTTTCTTAAACAGAAAGCCCTGATGATCAGCTTGGTTTTTATTGCATTCATTCTCCATGCTTTTGCAGTGCTTCCGGTTGTTTTTATCATTATCATCCTAGATAAAGTGGTTAGTTACCAAGCGGAATCTACCCTCTATGTGGTGACGATTGGAGTTATAATTGCTTTTATTTTCAACGCTTTCTTAGGCTATTTAAGACAGTACATAATAATATTTACCACAAGCCGTGTTGATGTTCGTCTCAACTCCAAGGTTTTTCAAAAACTGCTCAACCTGCCAATGAGCTATTTTCAAAAACTGGACACATCAACCATAACCAAGACTGTTCAACAGACCAACTCCATCAGAAATATTCTAGCCCAGAAGTTCTTTGCAGCTATTCTTGACTCTACGGCGTTGCTGATTTTCATCCCGATTCTATATTTTTATAATCCGCTCCTATGTATGATTGTCATAGTTTTTTCCGCTCTTATTGCAGTCAACGTAATAGTTACCGCCCGGATACAAAAAAATGCTTTGGGTCAGGCGGTGCAGGCTGACAACTGTAAACAGTCTATTTTAAATAACTCAATTAATGGCATTGAGACCATTAAAGGTCTAGCCGTTGAGCCTTTTCAAAACAGGGAGTGGGAGGAGGCTGTCTATCGCCATACAGAGGCCAACTTCCAGATTGGTAAAATTACCGCTGCCTCTGGGCAGATAAGTGGCCTTCTTCAGCAACTATTAACTGTTGTCCTGATTTTTATCGGCGTACAACTGGTTTTTAGTGGCGAGCTAAGTGCCGGTGTTTTGATCGGTGTCAATATGCTTGGTGGCCGGGTCACTACCCCCCTTGTGCAGCTAATTACCCTTAGAATGGATATTGATAAACTAAAGAATGCCATCAGTTCGTTAGAGGGGGTTATAAATACTCGGGGAGAGATCAACCGTAAAGGTGGGTCGGCTTCAGAAATTATCGGTGGGGTCAGCTTTAAATCGGTATCATATAGCTATCCTGATGGAACCCAGGCTCTAAACAATGTTTCTCTTACAATTCGTCCTCGCACCCGTGTCGCTATTATCGGTACCTCTGGCTCGGGCAAATCAACTCTGGTCAAGCTGATGCAAAAACTAATGCCGCCAGCTTCTGGGACTATCAGTCTGGATAACCAGGATATCCGTATTATTGATCCAGGCAAACTTAGGTCACGGGTAGCTTTGGTTAACGAGGATACCATTCTTTTTGGTGGATCGATTCGGGATAATATCCGTATGCCTTTTCCCAACGCTTCAATGCAGAGAATAGTCTGGGCGGCAAAATTGGTTGGGCTGCATGATGAGGTTGAGCACCTACCGGACGGCTATGAGACCAGTCTGGTGGATGGAGGTACAAATCTAACGAGTGGCCAGCGACTGAAGATTGCCATGGCTAGAGCCTTAATTCGTAACCCCAATGTTCTTATTCTTGATGGAGTATTCTCCCATTTTGAGGTTGAAGGAATTCTCGAACTTAGAGAACACCTTAAAGATGTCGCATCAGGACGCACTTTAATGGTTATCTCCAAACAGTTGGCTCCAGTAAGTGATTTTGAGTTGATTTTGGTCATGGACCAAGGAAAGCTTGTGGAGTGGGGGAGTCATAAAACGCTTTTGGAGCGCAATAAGGTTTATGGAAGTTTGTGGCATAAGGAGGTTGCTATTTTAGGTGTGGCAAAACAGGGTAGCAGCAAGGCAGCCAATAAAGTTCAGCCGTCATCACCTCAGGGCAGGCCGGTTAGTCAGCCAGTTGGTAAAAGCTCATCCCCGGAGGGGCAGAAAAAGCCATGAGTATTCCAGCAACAGAAGAGAGTGGCTCTGCCGCTATGGATAAGCACTATGCGCCCGGCGAATTTATCTTCAAGGAGGGGGATAGTGGTGAACTGGCTTATACAATCATATCTGGCGAAGTTGAGGTGTGTAAACTCAGTGGTGGAACATATGTAAGGCTCCAGCAGCTTAAAGCCGGGGCCATGTTCGGTGAGATGGCTATCATAGAAAAGGGTGCCAGAGCCGCTTCAGCCAGAGCTACCACAAATGCGGTAATTCGTGAGATTGATGAAAAGGCGTTGATGGCCCATATTCGGAAATCTCCGAAATCAGCCATGAACATGATGCATCGTCTAGCAGGATATGTTCGAAACTCTAACGAATCTCTTGCCGGAACCACATTCGAGCAGTTAGAAAAAAGTGGGAAGAAACCAGGAAATATTGAGGTCACAGAAAGTGACGGCAGAGCAGGCAAGTGGGATACCGATGTTGATTTTATCCTTAACGAATATCAATCCCCTAGCGAACTGATTGTAAAACGCCCGTTTCCACCAGTTCTATTTGCTGTCTTTTTTGTGATTATGGGGCTTGTAGTCGCTTTTATTGCCTGGTCTTCACTATCTATTGTTGATACCACAGTTTCGGCCAGGGGACGGCTCACCACAAGAGTGCCGACAATTTCTGTGCAGGCTACTGACAGTTCAGTAGTAAAAATGATTCACATTGAGGTCGGTGATCAAGTAAAAAAAGGCTCCCTTCTTGTCACCTTGGACGACACCGTGGCAGAAGCTGATTTTGCCAGGGCGGATACGGAGATAGCTCTTCTAAAAACCAAAATTCAGAGGCTTACTGCTGAAATGGAACAGAAGGGGGTTGAATTTGCTTCTCAGATCAGCAATGAGATTGAGCGAAAAGTTTATCTAAATCGTTATAAAGAGTATTCAGCCCGTATCAACTCCTTTGATCTGGATATGCTCTCCATCAGGAAAAAATTGGAGACTACCAACAAAGATATTCGTCTGGCCAGACAGCAGCTTAAAATCAAAAAAGAGTTGGAAGCAGCTAGTTTAAAACTCTACCGGCAAAAGGTAGGCTCCTATGTAAAATTGCTCTCTGCCAAAGATAAACATCTCTCTGCTGCAAGAGAGTTTCAAAATCTTCGCAACTCAATTGGTGAATCTAAAAGCAGCTTGGAGTCCATACGTTCAAAAAAAATGGCATTTGTCAGTAAGTGGTTTTCCGATATTGGTTCCCAGCTATCGGAGGTTATAAAACAGCGTGATGTCAAGTTGGAGGAGTTGGTTAAGCTAGAGCAGCGTATTGGTAATATTGAGATTCTAGCACCAGCAGATGGAACCATCATGGAGGTTAAAGATCTGTTTGTTGGAGCGATAGTTAATAAAGGGGCAACTGTAATGAGTTTGGTTCCAAGCAATGTTGCCTTGGATGCAGAGATTGATATCAATCCAAAGGATATTAGCAACATTGTGGTTGGTGCTGAGGTATCCTTGAAGCTAGATGCACTGCCGTATCAAAAACATGGAGATATAGCGGGAGAAATTACCTTTATTTCTGAAAGCACTGTAGATCAATCTCTGGATGGAACCCCTGGAACATTCTACCGGGCGACGGCAACGGTATTGAGCGTTGACTTGCGAGATCTATCTGATGATTTTCAACTGGTACCAGGCATGTTGCTTAAAGCTGATGTAATCTCCGGGCAGAGAAGGTTGATAACCTACTTTATCTACCCTGTTGTTCGGACAATTGAAACCAGCTTTTCTGAGCCATAAGTTCCGCATTTGTAGTAATAGTTTTTTAAATTTAATGGGGTGGCATAGGAAAGGCGGCCTGCCCCTTCCCTATGATGGCGTGGGGCAAAGCCCAGCTTTAGCATCCTTATGCTTTTAAATCCACATTAAAATAGTTTAATCCTGACTCTCCTCTTTGTGCATCATAAAGTTTTTTCCTCGTAAAGTGGTGCGGGCCATATAAGGATAAAACAATTACATTATCGCAAGTAAGCTAAATTTTTCTGGTAACTTTGGCCCTGTTTCTGCGTGTAGTAGAGGCATGTGGGTATGTGTGAAATTTTGCTATTTAGTCATTTAGCACTGGTTTTTGCTCAAGTATAGCTTACAAAACAATTGGTTATGTTAATTAAGTCAATAAAATATTTTTTCGTTTTGCTGCTCCTGGTCTGCCCTGAAATTGGGTGGACAGGCAATAATGTCCACCAGCCGTTCTTTATTGCCCTGCAAAAAGCTCTTGCCAAGAATCCGTCTATCATCTCTGCGGAGAATCAGGTGCAGGCTCAGCGTGAAAAACTAAACCTAACTAGTTTAGAGCTACTGCCTGATCTATCTGTCAGCCTGCAATCTGAGTATAACAAGACCGCCTGGGATGGAGGACAAGACAGCAGCAATCCCTTCTCATTTTCACTATCTCTATCCCAACCTATTATTGATTTTAATAAATGGAAAACTTTGGAGAGTGCACCTCTATCTGTAAAGCGGGCAGAGATGTCCCTATTGATCTCTGCTGAAAAAATATTTTTTCAGGTTGTTGAAGAGACAATAAACATTCTCCAAGCCCGGTCCGTTTTGGAGCGAACAGAGAATAATCTTAAAGCAGCTAAAAAACATCTGTATGCAACCAACCTCCGTTTTTCCGCTGGTGAGTTGACCCAAACCGATATCAGTCAGGCTGAATCCAGAATCGCCTCAATTCAGGCAGAGCTGATCTCAACCCAGAACAGTTTAAGCATGGCTGAGGCACGCTTTGAAGAGTTGGTGGGTGAACCGGTTCCATATCAGCTTTCAATTCCGCCAATTCATCCATCTTCTATAAAAAAGTTGGAGCGAGATCCGGTCCAAAATGTAAACCTTCGCCCTGATGTAGTTGTAGCTCTTATTAAATTGGAAGAGGCCAACCGGAATATTGAGATTCAACAGACCGGTATGATGCCCACCTTGACCTTTAATACCAGTGCCACAAGAAAATGGAAAACCGGTAGCTCCAGCAAACCTGGTGCTAACGATGATGTGAGTTTTTCCTTCGATTTGAGTATTCCGATTGATGCTAGAGGTAAATACTCTGGAAAAGGTCGTCAGGCGGTATGGGAGAGAGATGAAAAACGGGCGGATCTGGAGGTGGCACGTTATCAGGCGGTACGGGAGGTAAAGCATGCTCTGTTGGGCCTGGGGTCGGCTAGAGCAAAATTTTCTGCTCTACAGAAAGTAGAGCTGTCGGCTAAAACAGCTATGAACGGTGTTGAGAAAGAGTTCGCAGTCGGCACTCGGAGCGGGCCGGATTTATTAGATGCCCAGAATGATCTTTTTGATGCCAGAAAAAATCTGGTAAAAAGCCACTACACCCTTATTCTTGAGCAGTATAAACTACTTAAAGCCAAAGGGCACTTAACGCTCAGCAAAGCCTACTTTGACCTCAACTCAAACTCTGCTCTAAATTTTGACTCTGCTGACATTGTAGCCCAAAATGAGCCTGAGGAGATTCCTAGACGTGAATTTGATCAAATGTTGGAGCTTGATATGGAGCCAGAGCCAGCAGATGACTCATCTACAAATAACTATGAAGAAAATGATCTGGATATAAAACAGAAACCGCAACCCTCTAAAACCATTGCCAAAGCAACAGATGAGAGAGATAAGGTTGAACCGCAGAAACCCGGCTCTCTATATCTACAGTCCGGGGTGAAATCCATACCGGCAGGAGAGTCGGGATATGTTGTTCGGCTGGCCTCATACCATGCCAGCAAGGCTCAAGGTGTTGACCAGGTTGTTGAGCAGTTAATCGGCCAGCTTTTCCCGGTTATCAAGACTGCTGAGAGTATTGATGGCGAGAACTATATACATATTGGAACCGGTCCTTTTGCTTTTCGGGAAGAGGCGGATGTGGTTAGAAAAATATTGATCTCTCTCTATCCGGCCCAACCCATAATCACTGCCTGGGACCCTAAAACCATTCCCGGACTTCAAGCTTCAAGGAGGCTAGAGAAACCTATCGAGGTGGCCAAAGTAGATACTATACAGCCAGCTATTGATGAAAAAGAGAGTAAAACAGTAAATTCTGGTAAAGCATCCAGTATAAAATTAGTAAAACAGGCTGTACAGAAAATTGAGTCCAGTAACCTGATGGTGAAGCCAGTAAACTATAAAAAGCGGATTATCATGACCCAATCAGGAGTTCAGATTGGTGTCGGAAGAAAGCCAGATAAAAAGGTTGTTAAAGTTCAGTAGTGTCAACCGGCATTTAATGTTGGGCTGTTTAACCTGTTTTATCAGTTTTGCCAAGTAGCATATCTGTTGCCCGCAACAGGAAGAAAAATTGTAATGCACAAAGCTCCTCTGCTTCAGAATAATTTACATCATGCAGAGAGAATTTCCCCATATTCATATTTATGCTACGGTCTTTTGGTATGCTTTTCAGGGTTTCTACCAGGGATGAGTCACAGTTTATTTTTCTCTCCTCAACAGTGAAACCAGTCTGTTCAAACATGATCAATGCGTCACTGTAAGTAAAAAAACGAATATGGGTAATATCAAGAATTCCGGCTGGCTTATAACGAAAATTACCACAAGCCAACTCTCCAAGTATTTTTAAATTACGAACATTGGGCAGGCTTACCAGCACTGCACCAGTTGGCGAGAGGAGTTTGCGTACTTGAATCAAAGCGGCCCATGGATTGTGCATGTGCTCCAGCACATCTGCAAAGACTACAAGATCAACATTACCCGGTTTTACTCCTACTGAATCCAGTGGCATGTTTTCAAATGGGCCTTCAAAGAGAGCATCAACCTTGGTACGAGCCTGGGCAGCAGCTTTTGCAGTTGGTTCAACCCCTACAACTCGGCACTCCGGCCATTTTTGTTTGATATAAGCTCCTGTCGTACCTACAAAGCAGCCGATATCCATTGCTAGCTTTGGAGTAGTTTTCAGCATATCTATCAGAGCCATTGGCACATAGTTGTCTTTTAAATAATCGATGTGGTTATTCTCTTCAGAATCAAGAAACTGCCACGGTGCCTCTTTTATATCTAACTCCATGGGGTAAATCCTTAAATAACGTAGTGGTAGCTCTATTTAACAACATTTACTACAAAATCTTCAAAGGCCTGAACTACTGTATAGTCATCGCAAGCTAAGTGAAAGTTGGCGGCAATCTGCTTTTTGATTGCAAGGCGGCGGTCTCTATTGCGAGCCAGATCAACTGCGATAGTAATATACTCTTCCAGATCTTTGGCAACTGTTTCTGTGACAGAAATACGCTGTAGAATTGCCGACGCAAACCGGTTACGCATCAGGTCGCCCTGCAGGGTTACTATTGGCAAAGCACACTCCAATACTTGAATAGCAGTAGTAAACCCCGAAAAAGCGATACTATCTAGATAGATGTCCACCTGTTGCAATAAACTATAAAATTTCTCTTTTGGTTGCCAGTGGAGGAACAGAACAAACTCATCCATATCGAGACCATCATTTAAAAAGGCTTTGCGTAATCTTTCCTTAAATTGACTGGGTATCAGTGTATCATCTTCTCTATAAAAAAATATAAAACAACAACTACCAACCTGCTTAGCAATTTTGGGAAAGATGTGATCATACTGAGGAAGATATTTAAATTGGTTTCCACAGCTTACCATTCGCACCACACTATCGCCGGATGGAATTCCAAAGTCATCTAGAACGAACTCTTCAACCTCTAAATTACGTCTTGACCAGCAAGAGCCAAGGTTTGGAAGTTTTACCAGCTTTTCCGAATAGTGCTCTTCTGCGTTGGGTGGTTCGAGTAGTTCACCACTTAAAAAATAGTCCATAGTTGGAAAACCAGATGTGGTTGGATGGCCCCAACCAACTGCCTGTACAGGGGCAAGGCGTAAACCAGCAAGTTGCGATGTTATGGCATCCATACCAATTTCAGGATAGAAGATGAGATCCAGGCCGTCATCTGCGATAGTTTTTACCCAGCTAGAGAGGGAGAGTGGGCCTTGAATAAAGTGAGCAAAAATTTCCGAGGCTTTTTTTGTTTCGGCATCTTGCTTATGGTTTGTGTGATAGCCGTATATAGTAAAACGAGATTTGTCCAAGTTGGCAACCAAGCCATTGACTACAACATTCCATACGGAGTGATAAAAAAACTGCCCGGAAATAATCCCTATACGCAGAGGTCTGTCATGCTCCTTTTTTGCCATAGGTATATCTGTACCTTCAAGACGCAACCACTCCTTCATTGAAGCACAGACCAACTCACCATGGGCAGATTGCAGTTCCAGATCATTCTGTGCCTGATAAGAGAGGTAAAACGGATGGGAAGAGCCGATAGCAGTGAAAAAATCCTGCCCCTTGCCGGTACAATTTCTCCTAAACCATTTTCTCAACTCTGCCAGGCTCTGTTCATAGGCGAATCGTGCTCTGTTGATCTCTTCAATTGAACTGTAAAGAATGGGAAGCTGGCAGATTGTCAAAGCCAGTCTGGCTTGAAAATAGTCGGGGTTTATTGTTATTGATTTTTGGTAACTGATACATGCCTCTACCGGTTTCCCCTGATCTTGCAGAGCGTTGCCAAGGTTGCAGTGTGCCTCGGCAAAATCGGCTTTAATGGCTATGGCTTTTTGTTGGCAGGCGATGGCATTGTTAAGCAGCCCCTGCTTTTTTAATATTTTGCCAAGGTTGGAGTAAGCCTCGGCAAAATCGGCTTTGCTGGCAATGGCTTTTTGGTAGCAGTTTGCCGCTTCATCTACTCTGCCTTGCTCGTTTAAGGCAGCACCAAGATTGTAGTGGGCTTGGGCAAAACCTGGTTCTAATTCTATGGCTTTTTTGTAGCTGGCAATCGCTTCATTAAGCCTGCCTTGTTCTCTTAATGTGGAGCCAAGGTTTACCCAAGCCTGGGCAAAAGCTGGTTCTAATTCTATGGCTTTTTTGTAGCTGGTTACGGCTTCGTCAAGTCTGCCTTGCTCTTTTAATATAGTAGCGATACTGGCGTGGGCTTGAGCAAAATCCGGTCTTATATGTAGGGCTTTTTTATGGCTGGCAATCGCTTCATTCAGCTTGCCCTGTTCTTTAAGGGTGCTGGCTAGGTTGGAGTATGCCTCTCTATAATCCGGTTTTACTGTTACTGCTTTTTGATAGCTGGAAACAGCTTCGTCCAATTTGCCTTGTGCCTTTAAAACATTGCCTAGGTTGGAGTATGCCTGGGCAAAATCTGGTTTAATTTGCAGGGCTTTTTTATAGTTGGCAACTGCTCTGTCAAGCTCTCCTAGCTGATTCATGGCGTTGCCTAGATTGGAGTGGGCTTCGGCAAAATCTGGTTGGAGTGCGATTGCTTTTTCCAGGCTGCTGACAGCTTCATTTAGTTTTCCGGCGTTTTGTAAAGCTAAACCCAAGTTACAAAGTGCTCCTATGTTTTTCTGGTCCAGTTTCAGGATTTTTTTGTAGCAAACAATAGCCTCTGCCAAGTTACCAGATTGATGGAAACCCAGTGCTTTCTGCATTATTTCATGGGCTGTATACTCTCCTTCTTTCAGGCTGTGATCATCTGATGCAACAGTAGTAATTCTGTTTAAATAATCTAAGATCTTACTGTTGTCTGGCTCCTTTTTAATAGCAATTTTTAGAGCTTTAACAGCCGCATCTTTTTTTCCTGATTGGTAGAGGGATGTGCCGAGGTTGTAATATGACAAAGCTCTGTTGTCGTCAATATCTATTGTGCGTTGAAATAGTTCTGTTGCCAGCTCATGACGATTGACCTTCTGGGCAATAACCCCAAGTAGATTTATGGCATCAATATGGTTTGGTACTGCCTGAATAATTGCACTGCAAAGTTTGTCAGCTTCGCCATAGCGTTCAGCATGAAAATGGTCTAGAGCCAGTCTATATGCCTCATCAATTGTCAGTTGTTGGTTTGGTGGGGGTGATAGTCCATTTTCATTCATGATTATATCCACTATATATTTTGCAATATTGGGTTGGATATGGCTGGTAGCAACACCAGGTTTATCCTGGCCGTCATCTCCTGATGCTTGCTGCGAAGAATAAACGTAAGGGTATGACAAAGTACAGGGTTTGCACCAGATGTATGGTTGCTGGTCTTTAGGTTATTGAGTTATCCGGTAGTAGTTTTTGTCAATATTTGTTATTCTCATATGATGAAAAGTGTACAGGAACCACAACTCACATGTGACCAGGCATACGCCAAAGCCGTCGAGCATTTCAGTGCTGGACGTAACAGTGAGGCCGACCAGCTTTGTACAGCTATAATTAAAGCTATTCCCAACCATGTTGATGCTATCAATCTCCTTGGGGTAATAGCTCAAAAAGTCAACCGTCATGATCTTGCTGTCCAACAGTTTAAACAGGCTATCGAAATCAATCCTGGCTGGGTTATGCTTTACTATAACCTGGGTATTTCACTGCACCGTTTAGGGCGTATAGATGAGGCGGTAAAAATCATGCGAACCGCTCTCGAAAAAGATCCTGGCAATAGTCAAATAAGCGAATATTTGCAGAGAATTCTAGACAACAATGAATCTACTCAAAGTATCGGTAGATCAGAGAGTCAGTATGCATTGCAAAGGGGAGTAGACAGCCATCAATCGGGGCGTTTGGATGATGCTGTCAACTGGTATAGGAAAACCCTGGCAATAGAGCCGGAAAACGTAATAGCACTTTCTAATATTGGATCAATTCTAAAAAACCAAGGCAAGCTGGAAGAGGCTGTTGCCAACCTAAAAAAGGCAGTAGCTATTCAGCCCGATTTTGCCGACGCTTTTTTTAATCTTGGGAATGCTCAAAAAGAGTTGGGCAGGCTAGATGAAGCGGTTAATTGTTTTAAAAAAACTGTCTTGCTTAAACCGGATAATGCCGACGCTTACTATAATCTTGGCCTGGTTCTAACTGCTCAGGATAGAGTGGAAGAGGCTGTTGCAAGTTATCGACAAGTAATCTCCATAGATCCCGGTTATGCTGAGGCCCACAACAATCTTGGCAATGTGTTAAACAGTCTAGATAGAGCCGAAGAAGCTGTTGCCTGCTTTAAAAAAGCAACATTTATTAAATCTGATTTTACCGAGGCTTTCTGCAATCTTGGCATCACCTTACAAGAGCAAGGTAGAGTAGATGAGGCTGTTGGTTGTTTTCAAAAGGCGGTTGCTCTTAAACCAGGTTATGCTGAGGCTCAGGATAGTCTTGGAACCGCAATAACCAAAAGAGTATCTGATTATATTAGCAGCATGGAAAGCTCGGATGATGACCGGATATTGGACGCAAAGGAGTTGGTTGTAAAAGAGAGTGGATCTGAGGATCTAAAGGTCAATCTGCTTTTCTGCCCATTTGTTGACCCGGTAACCCCGCCTCTTGGAATTGCCAGTCTTAAAGCGTATCTAGAAAAATATGGCAGTAGTCAGGTTAGATGTATTGATCTTAATATTGAGTGGCACACAAAGCTAGCTGCTGAAAAACAGGATGGAATGGAGCTGTTTTGGAGTGGTGAGCAGCTATTTAATAGCAGTGATAATATGTTTTCTGATGTTGGTAAATATATAAACATCTCCTCAGGTTTTATCAGTCTTCTCCACGCAACCCACAAAAATATTCAATATTCACTCTGCCATCAAGAATCTTCCCATCCAGAGAGCATAATTACCTATTTAAAAAGTATGGCAATGGATGGAAACCCTGATGTAATAGGGTTTTCAATACTATTCAACAACCAAATTTTATGCTCACTACTATTAGCCAGGGAGATAAAAAAAGCCGACCCGAAAAAAATTATTGTCTTTGGCGGGGCAGGTATTCTAGGCTCGTATCGGCAGATAGCAGAAAACCCCTTTGTTGACTTTGTCATAATGGATGCTGGAGAGGCTCCGCTATTAGATCTGCTGAACTCTATCAAGGCTGGTAAGTTCAGCGAGACAATTCCAGGGGTCACATATAAACAATCTGCCACACCGATAAAAAATCCAGCGTTGCCAGCCGATCTTGATAATAATGCCTTCCCGGATTTTTCAGATTTTCATCTTGATAAATATTTTACCAGCAGCGTGGTCATCCCAACTCTCTCATCAAAAGGCTGCTTTTGGCGGCGATGCAGTTTCTGTGAGGAGGGGTCGTTAAATCTATATTCAGTAGCCCCAATCAATAGGGTTGTTGATGAGATTGAGTACCACTACTCCCGCGGGCAACAGTATTTTCAATTTGTTGATGAGATGATCTCCGCAAAGCGTCTTAAAATGCTCTCTGAGGAGATTATCCGTAGAGAGCTCAAGGTTTTTTTCTATGCTACACTAAGGCCATCCAGAGATTTTTCTGCAGACACACTGGAAATCATGTTTCAGGCCGGTTTTAGATATATAATCTGGGGGGTGGAATCTTGTAATCAGCGTGTGTTGAAATTGGTCAATAAGGGGACCACTGTAGAGTCTATACATAGTACTCTTTTGAAATCTGAAAACGCTGGTATAAGAAACCACATTTTTGTGATTATAGGCTTTCCATCGGAAACACCGGAAGAGCTGTTTGAAACCATGCAGTTTATTCATGATAATCAAGAGTATATTCACAGTGTTAATCTTAGCAGATTTGGCCTTTGCGAAGGGACGGAAATATTTCTCAACCCAGATAAATTTGATATTGAAATCGAACACTCGAAGGTTGATGTAAAGGATTATAGAGTGAAGCACAAAAGCGGTACAACAGGCGATAAGGTGTCTGAATATTTTGTCTATTATCAACAAACATTTCTTGAGAAAATTTCAACTGTCCCCACATTCGTAGTATTGAGAGATCACGCTCTTGTCTACTATGCAAATGTGCCGTTGGAGGCGGATAAAAAAGTGCGTAAAAAAGCTCCCCAACCTGTTCCAGCACATATCTATTGATTTAGTCTGGATTCAACCAAAACAGACAAAGAGCATGAGCAGCATAATGGAAGATAAACAGATCGCAAAGCTAACAGTTGATCAGGCATATGCTCAGGCAGTAGACCATTTCAATGCTGGGGAATACCTGGATGCTGACAAGCTCTGCGCTGCTATACTTCAGACTGTTCCAAACCATGTTGATGCAATAAATCTACTCGGGGTTGTAGCCCAAAGATCCAACCGTCACGATTTTGCAGTTTTGCAGTTTCAGCGTGGGCTTGATATTGCTGGCGGTTCTGCAATGTTGCTCTACAATCTTGGGATATCATTAGAGCTGTTGGGGCAGTATGGTGAGGCGGTAGATGCTTTCAGGTCAGCTATTGAGTTGCAACCAGATAATATTACCGCTCTTGGCTCACTTGGAGCCATCCTGAAAAAACAGGGTAAGCTTGATCTGGCTCTGCCATGCTATGAAAAAATTGTTGCCCTTAGGCCTTTGGATTCTCATGTTCATTATAACCTGGGAAACATACTATCTCAGATTGGTAAACTTGATGCAGCAGTTGCTAGTTACAATCTGGCGTTGACTATTAAACCTGATTGTGTAGATACGCTGAACAACCTTGGCAACACCTTGGTTGAACAGGGTAAACTTTCAGAGGCTCTAAAATGTTTTGAAAAGGAGAGTGAAATAGATCCAGACTCTCCTGATTGTCATTTTAATATAGGTAATACTCTTAAAAAACAGGGAAGAGTTTCCCAAGCAGTAGCAAGCTATAAGAAAGCCCTGGATATCAATCCAGATTATGTCGATGCACACTATAATATCGGCAATATTTATAAAGAGCAAAACTGTGTAGATGAGGCAGTTGCCAGCTATGAAAAAACCATACAGATAAGTCCCGGTTTTGTGGATGCTTACAACTCTCTTGGCGAGCTATTTTTTGCTCAGGGAAAATTTGCAGAGGCAGCTTTTTGTTATGAAAAAACAGTCTGTTTAGATCCTGAAAATGCCTTTGCCTATTATAACCTAGGCAACATAAAAAAAGAGCAGGGCAAATTGAATGAGGCTGTTGTAAACTACCAAAAAGCCATCAATATTAGTTCCGACTTTCCTGAGGCACTTAATAATCTTGGCTCTATTCTAAAAGGCCTGGGTAGGGTGGATATGGCGGTCTCTTGTTATAAAAAAGCCTTGGTGGTAAATCCAAACAGTGCTGAGGCCCACTTTAACCTTGCCACCGCTTATAAATCTCAAGGAGATCTTGACTCTGCTATCGCAGGTTATCAAAATGCCCTGGCTAGCAAACCAGGTTATGCTGAGGCCTGCTTTGCTCTTTCGACAATAAAAAAAATTACCGATTTTTCCGAGATAGAAAATCTAAAAAAGATACTCGACAACGAACACTCCGACAGTGGAAAAATTGCTCTGCATTTTGCCCTTGGTAAAGCCTTGGAAGATATGCAGCAGGATGCAGCAGCATTTGACCATTATATTGCTGGAAACTTGATTGAAAGAGACGGTTTCAAGTTTAATATTGCCGATGAAAAAATGCTATTCAATAAATTTAAGACACAGTTTGATGCAGAGTTTTTTAAAACAAAAACTGGTTTTGGTTGTATCGATAACAGCCCAATATTTATTGTTGGTATGCCCCGTTCAGGCTCCACCCTTATTGAGCAGATTCTCTCTACTCACGATGATGTTTTTGGAGCTGGAGAGTTGATATTTCTTATGCAAAATTTATTGCAAAAGACTCCGTCAAATTTGCTGAGTTCGATTCCAGATCTTTTGGCAGATTTTCGGGAAGGTGATTATAAAGATTTAGGAGAGAAATATATAGAACAGATCAGGGGAATAGATGCCAGATGTAGGTTTATAACCGACAAGATGCCGGTTAATTTTCTACTTATTGGTATCATTAAGTTGATACTTCCAAACGCCAAGATCATCCACTCTGTTCGCAGTGCAGAAGATACCTGTCTATCAATATTTCGCACCAGGTTTGCTGCAACTCCAAAATATGCTTACGACCTTACTGAGCTTGGAGAGTACTACAGATTGTACAGAGAAATAATGAGTCACTGGCATAGCATTTTTCCAGCGTCAATTTATGATTGCCATTATGAAAAGCTTACTGAAAATCAAGAGGATGAAAGCCGTAAACTGTTGGAGTTTTGCGGCCTTGATTGGGATGAAAAATGTTTGGATTTTCACAAGTCGCAGCGGAGTGTTTTAACAGCAAGTGACTATCAGGTTCGACAACCTATGTATCGCAGTTCTGTAGGTGGCTGGCGGCGATATGAAAAGCAGTTGCAACCGTTAATTAAGGCCCTTGGCGATTTGTCATATCAATCCATTTATTGAGGTAATGTTTGTATTCTAAATCTGACCTATATCCACACTTTTATAAGCTAACTTTTCCAGAGCTTTTTTTACTAAATAAAAACCATCTTTCAGATGAAAAAAATGTGTATGGCACTGGCAATCTGAGGAGCCGATTTTTTTTGCCAGGCTATTCACACCATCCAGTTGAGAAAGGTGTTTAGCTGTAGAGCATTCATAGTTATCATGGTTGAGCATAACTTCGACAACGGCTGCTTCTTGCGGGGCGAGAATGTAATCTATATGCCAGCGTAATTTTTTTTCAGATGCTAGATGGCGTCCGACCCTTTTCTCCCATGATTTTTTTGCCGAGCCGACATATAGGTATGAGCCAGCATCGATAGCGATCATCCCTTTTGCTCCAACCTTAACCTGCCGTTTTTTAGAATATTTGATGAATAGAATATAGATGGACAACTGCTGCTCCATTTTGAAAATATTTTGCATTTCGCTGTTGATTGGAAAACTATATCATAATTACTCTCTACACACTGCTGTTTAGGCTTTTAAAAAAGTATGAAAAATTTTGCACAGACCATGACTGACGGTTGGCGGTTTGCCGTAGACCGTGGCGGCACTTTTACCGACCTTGTTGCTATTGACAATTTAGGACATATTCACCGGGATAAACTTCTATCTATAAGTGAACAATATGAGGATGCAGCAGTTGAAGGTATACGGCGTTTTTTAGGCTCCAAAGTTGGTGAAAAATTACCAAGGGAGCGGGTTGCATGGATTCGACTTGGAACTACTGTTGCTACCAACGCCCTGTTGGAGCGAAAAGGGGCAAGGGTTGGGCTGCTGATTAGCAATGGTTTTAGAGATCTGTTGGAGATTGGCTCAGGGCGTAGACCAGATCTTTTTGCTTTAGCAGTTCGCCGCCCCCAACTACTCTATCATTGTGTTGAAGAGGTTGCCGAGCGGATGTCGGCAACCGGGCATCCTCTACAAGCTATAAATAGTGCTGCAACCCACAAAGCTTTGCAAACGTTGAAAGATAAAGGAGCAACATCAATTGCCATAGTTTTTCTCCACGCCTGGAAAAATCCTCAGCATGAAATAGTTGCAGCCGGGATAGCCCAGAAGATGGGTTTTGCCCAGATTTCGGTCTCCCATAAAACCTTACCCATAATTCAGATTGTCGGCCGGGGTAGAACCACACTTATTGATGCCTACCTTACACCAGTTTTGCAGCACTATATTCAGCATGTAAGGCGTTGGACCGGGGAGATACCTCTTCACTTCATGAGCAGTGCTGGTGGCCTGTTGATTCCTGAAGGGTTTACCGGCAAAGATGCAATTCTCTCCGGGCCTGCAGGGGGGGTGACTGGTGTGGCTGGTGTTGCAGCTCAAAGTAACGACAGAGAGGTGATAGGCTTTGATATGGGCGGAACCTCTACTGATGTTTGCCGTTATGATGGCAAGTTTGAAAAAGTATTGGATGCTGTGACCGCCGGCATTCGTTATCGTGCCCCTATGCTGAACGTTGAAACAGTTGCTGCAGGGGGAGGTTCCATTCTCCATTTTGATGGTCAAAAGCTTATGGTTGGGCCAGATTCTGCCGGATCAAACCCTGGCCCTGCCTGTTATGGCTTGGGTGGCCCTGGAACCATAACCGATGCCAACCTTGTTTTAGGACGTATTGTTCCTGATTTTTTTCCCAAACTTTTTGGTCCCAACCGGGATGGAGCTTTGGATCTTGGTGCGGCAAGGGAGCGCATCTCTGAGTTGTTGGAAAAGGTCAATGGTGTGACAGGCCAAAACTACACTATTGAGTCGTTGGCTTTGGGATATATCTGCATTGCCAATGAGGCTATGGGCCGCCCTGTTAAAAATCTATCGGTAGCCAGGGGGTATGATCTAAGAGAGCACGCTTTAATCTGTTTTGGCGGAGCAGGGGGGCAACATAGCTGTGGTATTGCCAGGGCTTTGAACATTAAAAAAGTTCGCATACACCCATTTGCTGGAGTGCTCTCTGCCTATGGTATTGCCATGGCAGCCCATGGCCGGACTCATGTTGAGAGTGTACTTACATTGTTGGATCCAGCAGAACTGCAAAAAATAAAAGTGCACTGTGATGAAGTTGCTCGAAGGCTGGAGAGACAACTTAACAGAGAGTTGAGTGGGTCTGGGCATGGAAACTTTGTCCGGCATATCTACCTTGATCTCAGAGTGCCTGGGAGTGACTCACCACTTAACGTGGCTTTTGATTCTAATCTTGTAAGACTTGAAAAACAGTTTTCAAAACAGCACCGGCAACACTACGGATTTGAGCCTTCTACTTCATCTCTTGAACTTCTTAATCTGCGTATTGAGGTGGTTGAAGAGCAGGTAAAACAGGCCGATATAAAACCAGAAAAGAGTAGTGGCAAAACAGAAAAACCCAAACCTGAAAGAGATGTGAAAGTTTGGTTTTCTGAGAGTGGGGCTACTAAAACCCCTCTATATAAACGAGAAAAACTTAAACCTGGCTTCCGCACTGCCGGGCCAGCTTTAATCGCTGAGCAACACTCCATCACTGTTGTCGAGCCGGGTTTTGTTGCTGATATATCCTCCAACGGTATTTTAAATCTTTGGCAAAAAGAGCTACAGAAAGAGCTGATTAGTCAACAGCTAGACCCGACTCTTCTTGAGCTTTTCAACCACCGTTTTTCCGGTATAGCAGGGAGAATGGGCGAGACTCTGCGTCGTACTGCCCACTCCGTAAATATTAAAGAGCGGCTTGATTTTTCTTGTGCCCTGTTTGATGAAAAAGGCAGTTTGGTGGCAAACGCACCACATGTTCCGGTACACCTTGGGGCTATGGGAGCTACGGTAACCGCTCTTATTGATAAGTGGCTAGGGAGAATTCAACCGGGTGATGTCTATGTTGCAAACGACCCTGCAAACGGCGGCTCCCACCTTCCAGATATCACCGTAATCAGCCCGGTTTTTCGCCATGGGGTTCTCAGTTTTTTCGTTGCATCCCGTGGTCATCATTCTGATATTGGTGGAATATCTCCCGGCTCCATGCCGCCGTTTGCCAGTTCACTTGATGAGGAGGGGGTTCTTCTTGATTGTGAACTGCTGGTTAGGGGTGGAGAGTTTCGTTGTGAGCATATTACCGCTCTGTTAAGTAGACCACCATTTCCAGCTAGAAACATCCCAGAGAGGCTCTCTGACCTTAGGGCAATGGTTGCAGCAGGTGAGCGAGGTGTGCAGGAGTTGATTGGTCTGTGTAATCTTTATGGGGATGGGGTTGTTAGCAGCTATATGGGTTATATGCGCAACAACTCCAGCCACGCCATGGAGATGGTGCTTGAACAGTTTTTACAGGATAATGAGTCCTGGTCTGGGAGTTTTTCCGACCAGTTGGATGGCGGTGAAAAAATAGCGGTTAAGATCGATATTTTTCGCGGTAAAAATGGCAAGGCTTGTGCCACAATAGATTTTACAGGTAGTGCTCCGCCTCATTCAGGTAATCTCAACGCTCCGCCTGCTATTACCAGGGCGGCGGTTCTATATGTTTTCAGGACTATTATCAAAGATAATATTCCTTTAAATGATGGCTGCCTTCTGCCAATTACCATAAAGATTCCCAAAAACTGTCTGCTAAATCCTCCAGCCAATAGTGCGGTATCAGGCGGCAATGTGGAAAGTTCGCAAAGGATAGTTGATGTTTTGTATGGAGCATTGGGAGTTGCTGCTGCCTCTCAAGGGACCATGAACAATTTTCTTTTTGGCAACCAAGATGGTTCTGGCAGTCAATATTATGAGACAATCGCTGGTGGTTCTGGGGCTATCCAAGGTTTTGATGGAGCCTCTGGAGTTCAGGTCCATATGACAAACACCAGGATCACCGACCCGGAGGTCTTAGAACAGCGTTTTCCCCAGGTCAGATTAGAGTGTTTTTCTCTTAGAAAAGGTTCTGGAGGAGGCGGTGAGTGGAGTGGTGGTGATGGCGTTGTTCGCAGCTTTGTTTTCACCGCACCATTAACCATAACCTTGCTTTCGCAAAGACGATTATTCCAGCCATATGGTTGCAGAGGTGGGGAGCCGGGCAAGGTAGGTAAAAATCTGCTATGGCAAGTTGGAGATAGAGAGCCGCAACTTATGCCGGGTAGTTTTCAAAAGAGTGTTAAAGCCGGGGACCGTCTGGAGATAAGAACGCCAGGAGGTGGTGGTTTTGGAAAGAAAAAAAACCCATAGTCAGTTTTTGTTGTTTTACAGTTTTGCCAGCAGTATTTATCAGATAAAAACATCTATTACAGTACCTGAAAAATAATTAAAGCTCAGTAGTTTGCTCAAATTAGCTGCTGTAACCGGGTAGTGTGGAGTTTGGCGACTGTAGGTGGCTTGCATGTGCCCCCCCTTTTTTTGTGGAGTTTGAACAGTATGTTTTCTCTTCTCCATCCGGTCTTCGTGAGTTGGGGTTGACCTCTCTATCTCTTTAAGGGAGCGGATGCTCTCGATATCAAATGTTTCGTTGTCATCGGTCTGAATATCATGGGTTTTCTGCTCTCTTGCCGCAGCTCTTTGGAGTCCGTTGCTAATACCAAAAACAGTTATTGTCTGTAGATAATTTATCACCTTTCAAGCTCCTTTCAGCGACTGTTTTCAGTTCCTGAGCAGAGGTTAAAAACTGTTTTTTTGCGTTTTAAACAGTTAAGGTTAAATTTTATTCTATCTATACTTCTTAGATATGGATTTTATGAAAAAGTTCAGTTGAGGTGTTGGCTTTAGTTGCTGATTAAGTGCCCAAATACTGCGGTTGCCAGTAGGTTGAATATTGGCATTGTTAGTATAATCTGCTATTCAACCATGATCATAGACTCGGAACCACTCGCTTTTTTATCTAATATCTCTCCAAATGGTTGTAAGAATAGTCCGTCTTCCTTTGCCGTGGAGAGAAACGTATTTATGTGTTCCGGGGCTACCGCTACCAATAAACCGCCACTGGTTTGCGGATCGCAAAGAATCGCCTTTGATGTATCATCCACACCTCTAACCCGGTGACCGTAACTGGACCAGTTGCGGTTGGTGCCACCAGGAAATGCCCCGGCGTCAATATAGTCTTTCAGTCCATCGATCACGGGAATTTTAGCTCTATCAAGAACAGCATGAATATCACTGCCAACACACATTTCGTAAAGGTGTCCCAACAGGCCGAATCCTGTAACGTCAGTCATAGCCTGCACACCGTCAAGCTGAGCAAAACGGTAGCCGATATTGTTAAGGCGTGTCATGGAGTCTATTGCCACTCCTGTATGTTCCGGCTTCAGAATCGCTTTTTTCTCTGCTGTGGTCAGTATTCCAACCCCCAATGGTTTTGTTAGAAACAGTTGTGCTCCCGGTTTTGCTGTATTATTGCGTTTCAAATGGGAGATCTTGACCTGCCCGGTCACTGCAAGACCAAAAATTGGCTCAGAAATATCGATGCTGTGACCGCCAGCTAGGGATATACCTGCCTGCTGACAGACGGTGCGAGCACCAGAAATCACCTGTTTAGCAATATCAGCAGATAGTTTTTTCAATGGCCAACCTAAAATAGCGATAGCTACCAGAGGCTGCCCTCCCATGGCATAGACATCACTGATGGCATTAACCGATGCAATTTTTCCAAAAAGAGAAGGATCATTGACGATTGGAGTAAAAAAGTCAGTAGTGCTGACCAGTGCATTACCATTGCCCAAGTCATAGACTGCTGCATCATCGTTGCTGTCGTTACCGACCAGTAACTTGTCATCGGTAGCGAGGGGGTGGAAGGTGCTGCTATCGAGAATCAGTTGCAAATCTTTTGGAGAAATTTTGCATCCACAGCCTCCTCCCGTACTGAAAGCAGTTAGTTTAATTGTCTCCACAAGACTGTTCCTTAAATAAATTTATCATCTGCTTAATCCGATATTTTTCAAGTTTTAGCAAGAATCTAACAAAACAGATCGAACTGTATCATGTTTCTGCTGTTTATGAATTGAAAATAAGAGTATCTAGCTGGTAATCTTGGCCTGGATTTGTTGGATCAAATCAAAGCTGGTAATCTTTGCAAAATCTAAAATAATCTGTATTTTTTTGTACTACGCAAAGTCAATGAAAGTTAACATAAAAAATTCCAAATAGTTGTATATTAACGGCAATGTATTGGTATTCAGATCCATTTATAATAGATAGAATTTTTTGATTGGTGTTGGTATTGATATGGAATTCGGATACACTGCGGTGTTTAGGTTGAAAATTTAAAATAGAAGAAAATTATCAATATAAGAACAATAATCTAAACTGCTAATTTATCTACCCCTCCGATAATTTACAAGAATGTGATAAAATCTGGACCAGAAGAGCAAACTGGAGTCGTAATTGTTGGTCTGAATTGTTGGTTCAACTATAAATAGCCTCAAACCAAGTAAAGGTATGGCATGTATGTTATATAATTTTAAGGTTAAGTTGGAGGTTGTCTGGCTGTTGTTTATTGCAGTTGGGTTGATAATAATTCATGACCAGATGTTTGGTGCTTTTCTACCTGGAGCAAACGGTCTTGTCGGTCATGATTTCTCCCTTGGACTGCCTGCTCTGTTGGACCACTATTACTGGACAATTAATAACGGCATATTTTCCCAGCCCTGGTTTACCCCCTCTTTTTGTGGTGGTATTCCCGTCTTTGCATCTCCTCTTGGCAGCTTTGCTGTTTCTGAATTTCTAGTCAATTTTTTTGATCCGTTAACGGCGATTAGAGTAACCATGCTGTTGTTTAGTATCATAGGTTTTGTGGGAGCATGGCTGCTATTACGGGGTCCATTTGCCCTATCTATCCAAGGGGCGGCTGTTGGTGCTGCTCTTTTTCAGTTTAACAGTTTTTTTGCCCATCGTATGATTGTCGGGCACTCTGGGTTCCATAGTTTTATGCTGGCCCCTCTGTTGGCATGGCTTTTGTTGCGAGGGATAGGTGGTGAAAAGTCCTGCTCTAAAAGTCAGAGCCTCTACTACACGATTTTGGCAGCACTGGTTCTTACCTACCCCATTTGGTCGGCTTCTGCCCACCTGCTAGTGCCAATGGTTCTGGCCGTTACTGCAATAGGCTTGATCTATCAACTTAGAAACGGTAAATGGTCCTGGGAGTTTTGGTTCCGCCTTGCCGGGACTATAGTTCTGTTTTTTACTCTTGTTATGGCAAAACTGGTAGCTGTTTTTGCCTATCTTGAGCAGTTTAGCCGTACCCACTATAAGCTGCCGGGGGCAGATGGGATTTATAACTCTTTAGAGCTGATTTTTCGCTCTCTATTTATTGCCCCTCCCCATGAGCTGGCAAAAGCTACAATGAAGAATCAACAGTGGCTATTAGACCGCCACGAATTTGAATATAATATAACCTGGGTGGCACTACTGCTGATTTTACTGGGGGCCGGAGATTGGTTGTGGAAAAATCGCCAGTTCTGGAGTAAGGTCTCCACCATTCAATGGCTGATTACCGGGCTGATGGTTTTTGTTATAGCAACTCCAGTTGCAGTCAACATCTATACCCCAGAGTGGAACGCAATTTTAAAGCAGATTCCCATCATAAAAAGCAGTAGCAATCTTGTACGTTGGTTTTGTGCTTACATACCAATAGGTGCTTTGGCTGCAGCTTTAGCTCTGGACCGTATAGCCCCCGGTAGAAGCAAAGGAGTTGCGGCTGCATCAATGGCTATTTCAGCTATAATAATTATAAACTTCAATACCGACCGGGAGTTTTACGCCAAACAGTCTTATAATCCGGCACCAATTGTTGACGCTTATAACCAAGAAAAGTCAGCCGATTGGTCTCCGTCTATAACGGCTCTTTCAGTAAATCTAAATAATAAAAGACAGATAGTTCTTCTCGGCAACCGTAACGATGCAGTTCTAAAAGGTTATAGCTCTCTCTTTTGCTATCAGCCAATTTTTGGTTACCGTCTGGAATCATTCCCCTGGAAACCACTACACCCAGGATCGGTTCTTGATGTGGCAAACGGGCTGTACAACATGAAAAACCCAGCCTGCTATGTAGCACCAGAGGAGAATAACTGCAAACCAGGTGGACACTTTCTTGCCAGTCAAATCAATGAGATTAATAATTTTGTAAACTATCGACCATTTACCTTTAAATATCCAAAAAATTATGAAAAAGCCCGGTTTGTCAGCAGCACAGTTGGAATTTTGTTGCTGCTAATACTAATGTTTCCAATTTTGATAACAGTTAAAAGTTGGACACAGGTTTTGATAAAAGAGAAAAAATGAGTTGGAGAGATGAGCGATAACCATGATACTTCTATCAGTAGTGACAATCAAGGCCAACTGACAGTCGCTGATGCATATATGATTGCTGTAGAACATGTGAGCGCTGAACGTTTTGGTGAGGCTGACAGGCTATGTACAGCAATAGTTCAGGCTGTCCCCAACCATATAGATGCCCTAAATTTACTTGGGATTATTGGTCAAAAACTCAACCGTCATGATCTGGCTGTAGAGCAGTTTCAGCGAGCTATTGCCGTCGATAGTAGCGGGGCTGTGTTGTACTACAACTTGGCAACATCTCTCTACCCTCTTGGCCGTAGAGAAGAGGCTATAGAAGCTCTGCAAACCGCTTTGGAAAAATCCCCTGGTGATATTCAGATAACTGAATATTTAAAGGCTATCAGTAACACTTCTTTAACAGAGACTTCAGTAGATTACAGCTCTATGAGTGCTGATGATCTTTTAAAAAAAGGGGTTGCACTACATCAATCAGGCATGGTTGACGAAGCTTTGAAATTATATCGAAGATCTCTTGAAATCCAGCCATTGCAAGCCTCTGCACATTCCAATATTGGCGTTATACTACAGAGCCAGGGCAAGCTTGATGATGCTGTTTTTAACTTTAAAAAAGCTATAAAAATCCAACCCGACTATACCCAGGCCTACAACAACCTTGGTGCAGTTCTGCAAGAACAAAACAGGTTTGATGAAGCTGTTTTCAATTTGGAAAAAGCCATAGCAGTTAGCCCAAAATATGCTGAAGCATACAATAATCTTGGTAACGTGAAGAAGGCTCAAGGCAAGTTTGAAGAAGCCATGGTTAGTTACCAACAAGCTACAGACTTAATGCCTGAGTTTGTCCAAGCCCATTATAATCTTGGTACTGTTTTACAAAAGCAGGGTAGGGTGGTTGAGGCGGTTGAAAGTTATCAAAAAGCACTTTCAATACATCCAGATTTAGCTGAAGCCCACTACAATCTTGGTATTATTCACCAAGAGCAAGGAGATATGGATAAGGCTGTTGCAAGTTGTCAAAAAGCTATTGCCATCAAGCCTGGTTTTGCTGAGGCTCACTGTGTTCTTGGCACTGCTTTGCAAAGAGAGGGAAAACTTGAAGAGGCGGCTGCATGTCAGCAGAGAGCAATTTCAATTAAGCCCGGTTATGCCGAGGCTTATATCTCTCTTGGTATTGTCCAAAAAGAGCAGGGTAACTTGGCTGCTGCGATTGCCAGCTACCAGAAAGCTATAACAATCAAACCGAATTATCCAGAAGCTTATAACAATCTTGGCAACACTCTAAAAGAGCAGGATAGACTGAATGAAGCTATTTCCAATTACCAAAAAGCCATCGCTATAAAGGCAAACTATGCTGAAGCATACAGAAATCTTGGGGCAGCATTTCAAGAACAAGGCTGTCTGGATGCTGCTGTGGAGGCCTGCCAAAAAGCTATATCTATTAAACCGGATTATGCCGAGGCTTATTACATAATTGGCAATAGCTTGATGGAGCAGATGAGCTTGGATGCAGCGGTAGAAAACTACCAAAAAGCTATCGCCATTAAACCAGATTATCCTGATGCCTATTGCAACCTTGGTAATGCTCGAAACAAACAAGCTAAAATTGAAGAGGCGGTTAATAGCTACCAAAAAGCTATAGCTCTTAAACCCAACCATGCCGAGGCCCACTTCAATCTCAGTACCAATCTGTTATTAATTGGAGACTATGAGTCAGGCTGGAAGGAGTATGAATACCGCTTTTTGTGTAGAGAAGTGAGTTATGATAATTACCAGCAGCCCAGATGGGATGGTAGTCGGTTGGATGGAAAAACTATTCTGCTTCACCATGAACAGGGCTTTGGCGATACATTGCAGTGTATTCGCTATGTTGAATTGGTCAAAAATTTGGGGGCAACTGTAATAGTATACTGTCAAAAACCACTTGGTAGTTTACTCCAGGGAATGGAGCATATTGATAAACTTTGTACATCAACAGACTCCATACCAGCTTTTGACTGCCAGCTCCCACTTTTTAGTCTGCCTCTGTTATTTGGCACGACTCTTGAGACAATTCCTGAAAATAGCCCTTATATCTATCCTGACCAGCTCCTGGTAAAAAAATTCAGTCAGCGTCTTGAAGGGGTAAAAGGTTTTAAGGTGGGTATAGTTTGGCAAGGTAGTCCGCGTCATAATAGAAATTGGTACCGCTCTGTTGACCCGGCTATTCTGATAAAACTGTTTAGCATTGAAGGAGCGGTTTTCATCAGCCTGCAAAAAGAGGCAAAAGAGTCTGATCTTGAACTTCTCTCCAAGCAAGATAATTTCATTGATATAAGTGCTGAGCTAAATGATTTTTCAGATACAGCGGCAGCTATGGCTAATCTTGACCTGATGATATCGGTGGATACCTCAGTAGTGCATTTATCTGGAGCACTGGCTTGCCCATCTTGGGTTATGTTGTCGTATATTCCAGATTGGAGATGGTTATTAGAAGGAGAAGATTCTCCTTGGTATCCATCGGCTCGCCTGTTTAGGCAGTCGAAACATGGCAACTGGGACAGTGTAATTGAAAGTGTGTTTAGTAATTTAACAAATCTAGTGAAGGGTGAAAATCCGGGTTTATAGAGTTGCAACAATAATCTGGATAATTCTCTCTGTCTTTTTAAATATAGGGAAAAAAGAGGAATCAGCAAATGGCATCACCATACAGTTATCACCGCATAAATAGATTCGGATTGATTAAAATAAGACTTAATCTATGGCTAATATTTATCTACACTATGCACCATATTTTACTGCTGGCTTTAAGTATAACCATCAAAGCACCTGAACTAAAAGATTGGGTAATGAATCACCCCCTTCTTTTTCTTGCCAGTATTCCAACTATCATATTGATGCTTGTTGAATCAACACGTTTACCATCATATAATGCTCATGCAATGATGCGAAAGATATGGAATTCAGGCCGGATGGTACTGATTTCCGGGGTTCTTCTTGATACCATGCTTATTGGCTTTTATTCATATAAAAACCAACCGGATATAGATATGGGTTTTGTCCCCTTTATTGTTATCAACATAGGGGTAATATTTTATCTGATTCGTTCAGAATATATCACTGCTCTATTTGATAGTTTTCCAGAAAAAGAGGATAAGGCAACAAAATAACTTAATATTATGTTTATAAATCAGAATATTGGTTTAGTGGAGAATAATAGTAATTCATAAAACAGATTATGCACCAGATAAAACAAGATGTGGAACCAACTACACACGTCCACCTGTCTAAGGTAGAATTATTAGTAAAACTAATTTGTTTTATTTCTAAATTTTAACTATTCACTAGACCGGCCTTGGCTTTTACATCGTAAGCGCGGTTTTCTGACCGTCACTCAGACCGGTGACAATTCGGCTGGATCTACATTCCACGGTAGCAGCTTGTCATAGTCTTCCACAGTCTTGACTGCCGGAAGTCTGGTAAAGAGGTGTTCCAGATAGGCGAACGGTTCCACGCCATTAGCTTTGGCGGTTTCAATGACGCCATACAAATTGGCGGATGATTTCACTCCCCG
>JADFZU010000021.1 GCA_015232365.1 Magnetococcales bacterium
TTGATATGTTGCGTAATTTAGTGCCTTGTTTTTATTGGAAAAAATTATTGTAAGATAGATGTAAAAGGGGAGGCAGAAGTCAATCCGGCCTTAATTAACATAACTCCCATGATGATTATAATTAGGCCGGCTAGCTGGAGTAATCTTTGTCTGGCGCGGCTTCCCAACCAAGATGAAACAATGCCAAAGCCCCACATGGCTGGCAGAGTTCCAAGACCAAAAGCCAGAAGAGTAGCCATTCCCTGGCCGACAGAGCCGCTTGCCATGGCTTTGGCCTGGAAAGCCCAGTGTAAGGTACAAGGCAAAAATCCTGTCAGAATACCCAGCGAGATGCTCCCGTAGCTGTTGTTGGAGCTTATGAGTTTCTGTTTTAAGCGGTGGAAAAAAGCTGGGTTGGTAGAGGTGTTGTTTGCAAATAGATTGAATTTTAATAGTCCCAAGCTATCCAGACCCATCCATATCATCACCATACCAGCAAGAAAATGTGGCACACCGGCAAGGGATTGAGGTCGGCCAAAAATAAATGCAACAGAGCCTATCCAACCTGAAACAGCCCCCAACATTACATATGTGGAAACACGACCCAAACCATAAAGCAGGTGTAGCTTCAAGGTTCCACGGCCAGTTTTGGCTGGGTGGATGGTATAAGCAACCACCAACCCTCCACACATACCTATGCAGTGACCGCTGGCTAAAAGGGCGGTTAAAAAAGTCAACCAAAGTTCAATAAGAAAAGCTTCTGACATTACAACTGCTCCATGATCGAATAGATGATCAATAGTAAACTGGTTGTTGAGTAGAAAACAGGGTAGAATGGTATAATTCTATCAAGTAAGAGTAATTCCCATATGAGAATACCTGAGACTCCGCACAACTCCCCAACTCACTGTTTCCATTGTGGGCTTGAGAACAGAGCCGGGCAAACCCTGGTCAAGGATGGACTTGAGTTCTGCTGTAGTGGCTGTATGGGGGCATATATGATGATCCAAGGTATGGGGCTTGAGGACTATTATATGCGCCGTGATATCAACAGCACCGGCCTTTTGCCAGAGGAGGGGGATGATGCAGGCATTCTTGCTTTTGACGATCCAGAGTATCAGCAACGCTTTGTCAGAAAGGAGGAGGGGGTAAATGAGGTCAACCTGATCCTGGAAGGGATACACTGCCCAGCTTGTATCTGGCTTAATGAGCAGGTACTACGTAAGGTTCCTGGCGTATCACAGGTTAATGTAAATTTCTCAACACAGCGGGCTTTTGTTCGCTGGAATCCAGAGCAGACCACTCTATCCACTATTATTTTGACTATCCGTCGTATCGGTTATCGAGCCGAGCCTTATGATCCGGCACGTATTGAGCAGATTCACCGGAAACGGGACCGGCAGCTTTTGGCAAAATTGGGGGTTGCCGGTTTTGGTGCTGCCAATGTTATGTTCATATCTGTGGCTCTCTATGCCGGCTTTCTGCAAGGGATAGAGCTGGAGTACAAAATGTTTTTCCACTGGGTCTCTTTTGTCCTGGCGACTCCAGTCTTTTTATATAGCGGTTGGTTTTTCCTGTCTAGTGCTTGGAGGGGTTTGAGTCGTGGCCATCTGAATATGGATCTACCAATATCCATAGGGGCGATTGCCACATATAGTTATAGTGTGGTTATAACTCTTGATGGGTCCGGTGAGGTTTATTTTGATTCGGTAACCCTGTTTATTTTCATACTGCTTGTTGGACGTTATCTGGAGTCGGCAGCCAGACGCAAAGCTGCAGGGGCAACGGAAAGATTGCTTAACCTAGAACCTCAGACAGCTAGGGTAGAGCGTGACGGCGAGACTACCACAGTATTGATTCAGGAGGTTAAAGTTGGCGATCTGGTTGTGGTAAAACCGGGTGAGCGGATTCCGGTTGATGGTTTTATAAAAGCCGGGCAGAGCAGTGTTGATGAGGCTATGTTGACTGGTGAGAGCTTGCCAATAGCCAAGACTGAAGGTGATCAGGTTGTTGGTGGCTCCATTAACATTGAAGGTGCTATCACCATCCATACCATCAGGGTTGGTGCAAATACTGTTCTGGCTAAAATTATCCAGCGGGTTGAAATAGCCCAAAGTCAAAGACCGCCAATTCAGGGATTGGCAGACCGGGTAGCTGTCTGGTTTGTCGGTGCTGTACTGCTTTTAGCTGCAGGGTCGGCTGGATTTTGGTTGTGGTTTGATCCTAGCCAAGCTCTAGAAAATAGTGTTGCACTACTAATTATTACCTGTCCGTGTGCGTTGGGGTTAGCTACTCCAGCAGCTATGGTTGTTGCCACAGGAACTGCTGCCCGCATGGGAATTCTTCTAAAAGATGCTGAAACCTTGGAGCGGTTGGAGCTTGTAGATCAAATTGTGCTGGATAAAACCGGAACAATTACCGTTGGGAGGCCTATGGTTACTAGAATTGTTCCTGCTGATGGTATTAGTGAAGAGTATCTTTTAAGCCGTGCCGCTGCTGTTGAGCAGTATTCAGAGCATCCTTTGGGAAAGGGGGTGTGTATGGCTCTTGAGGAGCGTGGCTGGCAGATGCCTACTGGTGTTACTGATATTAAAAGCAGTCCAGGTTTGGGGATTTCCGCTTTCCTGGATGGCCGAGAGATTAGGGTAGGCCGTGTTAGGTTTGCCGCCTTAAATTTAACCGGGGAAAACTTGCAGCCTCCTAAAGATATTGATGTACCTGTCACCTGGATATTATCTGTTGAGGATGGTGTTGTTCTCGGTTGGATTGGTCTATCTGATACTCTTAAAGATGATGCAATAAGTGCGATAGCCAACATTTTAGAGATGGGATTACCGATTCAGTTGTTATCTGGTGATCGCCAGGTGGTGGTGGAGCAGGTTGCACGTCAGACCGGTATCAAGCTTTTTTCCAGTGAGTTGATGCCAGAGGATAAAGAGAGTGCTATCGCTCTGCTGCAAAAAAACGGCAATGTATGTGCCATGGTTGGTGACGGGGTTAATGACGCTCCAGCATTGGCGAGATCTGACGTTGCAATGGTGGTTAAAAATGCAGCAGATATCTCTGTTGCAACTGCTGATGTTGTTCTATTAAATAGAAATCTTCACAATGTCCAACACTCTATTCTGCTGGCAAGAATGACTATGAAGATAATCCGCCAGAACTTTATCTTCTCGTTTGTATATAATTCCCTGGCTATACCTTTGGCTATTGCCGGGTTTGTTTCACCGCTGTTGGCAGCAGTTGCAATGCCTTTATCAAGTCTGGCCGTAGTGGCTAACGCCATGCGCTTGCGACATCTAGAAGCTAAGAACGGTAGTTAGAAGCAAGTACAACTGGTACAAACAGTTGATTTCCAAACATCTCATGGGAAATCTTGTAACCGATAAGTTGACAGTGACTTTTCCATATAGACAAGATAAATCAATAGATTGCTTTATACAGATAGTTTCAACTGCTGTTTCTAGGATCAACCGCTTATAGTGAAGAGTAGAGGAGGACTCTTAAAGATGAATACTGTTTACCTACTACTTCCCATTGCCATTATCTTGGGGCTTATCGGTCTTGCTCTTATGATCTGGGCAGTTCGTAACGGCCAGTTTGATGATATGGAGGGGCCAAAACATCGAATTTTGTATGATGATGATCAAGATATGATGCCGCCATCAGTAAAATCAAAAAAGAGAGAAAAAGAGCCTGTTGAGATGGATGGAAAATAAAAAATGGCGAGCTATGTTTTAGCTCGCCATTTTTTATTTGACCATGATTTAAAGCTAATAAACTACTTATTGGCCGCCACCTAAACTGTGAACGTAGATTGATACCTGTTTAATAGCAAGATCATTGAGTTTGCGTCCAGCTCTATCTGAATCCTCAGCCCACGATGGCATCTCACCAGTCCGGCCTTTGGCTATTGAGGCTTCTACAGTCGCAGGGTCACTTCCATATAACCAGATTGCATCGCTCAAGTTTGGTGCACCAATTGAATTGTCAATAGGTTCACCATCAGCTTTACCAATCAAAGATCCTTTACCATGGTCACCATGACATGAGTTGCATGAGGCTTCACCATGATAGAGTTCATCACCACGAGTCACTGCTGCGTTATCTGATGCACGACCTGAAAGCGACAGTGCGTATTGTGTCAGATCTGATACCTGGGCTTGAGAAAAGCTACCGCCATTTGCTTCTAGATGGGCAGGCATCTGGCCTTTGCGACCATACTTAATAGTAGTGGTGATGTTTTCCAAAGTACCGCCAAACAGCCAGTCATCATCAACTAGAGTTGGAAAACCACCAACTTTTGAACCAATACCACTGTTGCCATGACATGGGGCACAGTTGTCGCCAAAAATGGTTTTACCGCCTGAAATTGCAAACTGCAGTAGTTGGCTGTCTTGAGAGATTTCCTGAGAGGTAAGTGACGATAGTTTCTCCTCAAAGACCTTTCTGGCCTTTTGTCCCTCTTCCATCTCTTCTTTAAGCTGTCCATATTGAGTCCAGCCCAAGATACCTTTGGTAAAGCCGTTTGGTGTGGGCCATGCCGGGTATAATACCCAATATACCACCGCAAAGATAATGGTTGCATAGTAACTATATAGCCACCACTTTGGCAGGGGATTGTTATATTCAGTAAGGGGATATCCCTCTTCATCATCCCACTTATGGCCGGTGGTTTCAATTTCTTTGTTGTCAGCCATGGTGTTTCTCCTTGTTCTTTACTCTAAGACCAAAATTGACGTATCAGCGGGATTGTGCCTGATAAGAGGAAAAGTCGACCAGTGTGCCTAGCATTTGCAAATAGGCTACCATGGCATCAAGTTCAGTAATTCTATCTGATTGACCATCAAAATTTTCCAGAGACACTTTTTCGCCATAACGGGCAAGCAGACCATCACTGTCACTATCAGGTATAGCTTGTGCTTTCAGGTCGGCAACAGCATTAGCAATCTGTTCCTTGGTATAAGGGACACCAACCATGGTCAGAGCCTCCATACGTTTGGCGATATCACTAATATCAAGCTCATTTTCGGCAAGCCAAGGATAAGACGGCATTACCGACTCAGGGACCATATCTCTAGGGTTTTTCATATGGGCTTGATGCCAGAGGCTGGAATATTTACCACCAACTCGGGCCAGATCTGGACCGGTCCGTTTGGAGCCCCACTGAAATGGATGGTCGTACATGCTTTCAGCAGCCAGTGAATAGTGTCCATAGCGTTCTGCTTCATCTCTAAATGGACGGATCATCTGGGAGTGGCAGTTGTAACACCCTTCCCGAATATAGAGGTCTCTGCCCCTAAGTTCCAGAGGAGTGTATGGTCGCATACCCTCCACCTTCTCTATGGTAGACTCAATATAGAAGAGAGGTACGATTTCGACAATTCCACCAATTAAAACTACCAGCAGTGTTAAAACTGCCATTAGAGGAACGCTTTTTTCAATAGTTTGATGTTTCACGATTGGATCTCCTTATTTAACAGCCTATTGCGTTTCCCTAGACAGATGCTGTAGCACGCTTGTCCGCGTTGGCAATTGTCATCCAGATGTTGTAGACCATGATCAACGCACCAACCAGAAATACCAATCCACCGATTGTACGGATCAGATAATAGGGATGCATCGCTTCAACAGTTTCGGCAAATGAGTAGGTGAGATTGCCGTACTGGTCATAAGCTCTCCACATAAGACCCTGCATAATACCTGCGATCCACATTGCAACTATATAGATGACCACTCCAATAGTAGACAACCAGAAATGCAGATTGATTAGTTTTACCGAATGGATTGTTGTTCCCCAAAGTCTTGGAATCATATGATAAAGTGCAGCAAATGACACCATTGCCACCCAACCCAAAGCACCAGAGTGAACATGGCCGACAGTCCAGTCGGTGTAGTGTGATAGTGCGTTTACCGATTTTATAGACATCATCGGTCCTTCAAACGTTGACATACCGTAAAAAGAGAGAGAGATGATGAAAAAACGTAAAATAGGATCAGTACGCAGCTTATGCCATGCCCCGGAAAGAGTCATGATGCCGTTGATCATACCACCCCATGAAGGCAAAAGCAGCATGATGGAGAAAGTTGCCCCAAGTGTACTTGCCCAATCAGGTAGAGCGGTATAATGGAGATGGTGCGGGCCTGCCCAGATGTAGAGAAAGCACAGAGACCAGAAGTGGACAATTGACAACCGGTATGAGTAGACTGGCCTTTCAGCTTGTTTGGGAACGAAATAGTACATTATACCCAAAAAGCCCGATGTCAGGAAGAAGCCAACAGCATTATGAGCATACCACCACTGAATCATTGCATCCTGTACCCCGGAAAATATCGGGTAGGAGTCCGTAAAATTAACCGGTATAGCCAGGTTATTGACTATATGCAGCATGGCTACAACTATGATGAAAGATAGAAAAAACCAGTTGGCTACATAGATATGCGGCTCTTTGCGTTTTGCCAAGGTTCCTACAAAGTTTACAAAATAGGCTACCCAGACCAAAACGATAAAAACATCAATTGGCCATATCATCTCAGCGTACTCTTTGCCTTGAGTAAGCCCTAGTGGATAGGTAATGACAACCGATACCACAATCAGATTCCATCCCCAAAAAGTAAATTTTGAGAGAAAATCAGAGAAGAGCCTGGCTTGGGAAGTTCTTTGCACAACATAGTAACTGGTTGCAAAAAGAACCGACCCACCAAAGGCAAAAATAACTGCAGACGTGTGCAGTGGGCGCAATCTTCCAAAGGATAAATAGGGAATATTCCCATTTAGTTCAGGAAAGGTTAGTTCGAGAGCTAATATCACACCCACCAATAAACCGACTACGGCGTAGGCTATGGCTGCAATAGAGAACAGCTTTACCACTCCATAGTCATAGGTTTGTATCGCCTTTGATTCTTCACTCACGGCATCAACCTCCATAACTTTTAAATGTCATAATAATATAATAAAACTGAATAATTTTTTATCCATTAACCATCTTTATATTTAGATGGCATTTAACTTCTTTGAATAAAATATTAACATACATTCATTTACTTTGTGCTGCAAGCAAATTATGTTACGTTTTTTTTACATTTGAACTCAAGAGTAAAATGTTATACCTTTAAATATAACTACGCAATTAAATTATGCAGCTATATAAACTTTTTTGTAAAATATTTGAAAACAATAACAGCCATATTAACTGTTAGGCAACTATTTTTTTAATCCCATTGAATTTTTTTTATATGCTATATTAAACGCCCAAATCACATATTTTTTGGATACTAAATATATGTCTAACGAAGAAGTTTCACTCTACTCTGACTGGAAAAAAATCTACCCTCGTTATCAAACAGGTTTTTTCCGTAAATTGCGATGGGCTTTGGTAATTCTGTTCTTGGGTATTTACTATCTATTACCCATGTTGCGTTGGGACCGTGGATTTGGTCTGCCGGATCAGGCGGTACTATTTGACCTTCCTGCACGTAAATTCTATCTGTTTGATATGGTTATATGGCCTCAGGAAATTTTTCTTCTGGCATTTCTGCTTATTGCTGCTGCACTTGGACTGTTTTTTATTACCGCTCTCGCTGGCAGAGTCTTCTGCGGTTATATGTGTTTTCAAACTGTCTGGACTGATCTGTTTCTATACGTAGAAAAAATATTTGAAGGTAACCGTAAAAAACGTATTAAACTTGATAGTTCTGGCTGGAGCCTTAAAAAAATAGTTATCAAGATTGCCAAACATTTTGTCTGGATCTGTATCGGGATTGCTACAGGTGGTGCGTTTGTATTCTATTTTGCTGATGCTCCAACCCTCTTGCAGCAATTCTTAACTCTAGAAGCCCCTTCTGCAGCTTGGATCACACTTTTTTTCCTCACTGCTACCACCTATTTGATGGCTGGAATAGCAAGGGAGCAGGTCTGTATATACATGTGTCCATACGCCCGTTTTCAAGGGGCTATGTTTGATGACGATACCATTATCGTTGCCTACCACCCAGAAATTGGCGAGCCAAGGGAAGCCAACCTGCGTAAGCGTAAGGAGATGGGGGAGGCTGTTGGTCTATGCATTGATTGCAACGCCTGTGTTACAGTCTGTCCTACTGGTATCGATATACGTGATGGTCAACAGTATGAATGTATAACTTGCGGTTCCTGCATTGATGCCTGCAATACTGTTAAAGATCGGCTCCACCTTAAAAATGAGTTGGTACGCTACACATCACTTAGAGAGATGCAGGGGGGCAAAACCCGCTGGTTTCGTCTCAGGATTTTGGTGTATGGTTCTCTATTCGCCTTTTTTCTTGGTGGAATAGTTATGTTTCTGGCATTTCGTCCCAACGTGGATTTGAATGTTATAAGGCATCGCCAGCCAATATATATCACCCTGTCTGATGGTAGTATTCAGAACAACTATACCATCCACGTTCTAAATATGACTGGCAACGAACGCAAGTTTTCTCTTCAGGTTACTGGCTTGAAAGGTGCTACACTATCGGTGGCTGCCAACAAAACTTTCGATGAAGCTAAAAGACCTGTTCTTACTGTTGGGTCGGGACAAGTGCAGGCATATACTGTATACCTAAAACAGAGCAAGTCAGAGGTTGGGCATGGGGCAATCCCACTTATCTTCCAACTGCAAGCAGTTGACAACAATGTTGATCTAGATACCTACGATAGCGTGTTTTTGAGGCCATAATGGATAGTATAACAGTTCAAGAAGGTAAAAAGTCAGACCGCAAAATGGAGCCTTGGCTGGTTGCTATAGGCAGTTTTTTCATGGTCGTTCTCATTGCAAATATTATTATGATCTATCTCGGGTTAAACTCCTGGCCGGGCTTGGTTACTGATGATCACTACAACAAAGGGCTTGCCTATAATGAAGTTATAGCTGCACAAGAGGCACAAGACCGACTCGGCTGGCAGGCTGCTTTGAAAGTTGCTCAACCTGATAAAGATGATAGTATCAAGCTTCTGTTCACCCTGAAAAACCGCGATGGTCTCAAAATAATAGATGCAGAAGTTAAGGGGGAGATGCAGAGACCTCTTGGCGATGGGATGAAACGCAGTGTTATTTTGTCAGTAAATAGCCAGGGAGATTATGTTGGCAATATTGATATTGCTCAACCTGGAAATTGGGATTTGCAAATTATTGCAAAAGCACAGCAGGCTGATTTCCGCTTTGCCGAGCGAATCTCTGTTTATCACTGATTAACCAAGAGAGTGTTATGGATTTTAACTCAATATTACTTTTTTCAAAACAGTTTGCCCTGGTATGGTTTTTTCTGATTTTTGTCGGCATAGTAGTTGTTGTCTACTGGCCTGGAAACAAAAAACGCTTTGAAGATGAAGGGCGAAAGATTCTTGATGATGACAACAACGAAAACCAGCCATAGATTTCTCATGGACTCAACTATTTAGCAAACTGTCAAAGACAATTTTTCAGATCTCCGGGCATTATAAGAGGTTGTGCTGTTTATCCTGTAAATCTAGTGATAAATTTAATATACACTGCTTTTATGTGTTTAGTGGTGAAGGTGTTTTTTATGCGTCAAGCTCAATCGACAATTTTAGTTAAAACATCTGGAACAGGGCTTGTGGAGATTACCAGTTCAGTTGCTGGCTGGCTTAGGGAGCTAAGGGTGGATATGGGGCAGGTAACAGTTTTTTGCCGCCATACTTCCTCTAGCTTGACCATTCAAGAGAATGCAGATCCTGATGTCCAGCTAGATCTTGTTGAGTTTTTCAAACGTTTAGTGCCAGAAGGGGTACCATGGTTTAAACATAGGGACGAAGGTCTGGACGATATGCCTGCCCATATCAAGTCTGCTCTTACCGATGTTTCAATTACAATACCCGTTTCTAGAGGTAAGATGGTGTTAGGAACCTGGCAGGGCATCTATCTATTTGAGCACCGTAACAGGCCGCATCAGCGAGATGTGGTGCTGCATTTTTTAGGCGAATAACTGCCGTTTCCATGAAAATAGACTCTGAGGATAGTAATATGTTTTTGGGTCAGGTTGGAAAAAAAGGGTTCTAAACAGTATATTTTATGAGTTACCGCGGCTTGCTTTTCTTGATAAGATTGCCACCAGCCAATTAGGTGACAATCTTATCAATTATAGGTTATGAGTTAGTTTTGCAGATCCCACGGCATCCAAGATGCCGGACCATTGCTTCGAAATTCATCATGGTACTCTGGAAAATAGCTACCATTATAATTATAATAGTCTTCATTCTCATTTGGATGGTAGCCATTCTCATAATCAGGAAAGTAACCACCATCTTTATAGCCACCTCTGCTGGGGTCATAACCATTGCCTTGATAGCCACCAGGATAGTAACCACCGCCACCAGGATAGTAACCACCGCCACCAGGATAGTATTCATTACTGAATGGTTCACCACCTCCCCTCCAAGCATCACCACTACTTGGTGACAAAAAGGCTGCAGTTCCTAATAGAATAGCAACTGATAATGTGGCAACTGTTCTCTTCATTTGCAGCACCTCCAACATTTAAAATGGCAAAAAAGGGTGGGAAGAGCATAACTATAACGCTGTTTTTACGGTTCCGTAACACCAAAGCGAGAAGTTTACTTTTGACTGCTTGCTCCCAGCCTCTGTTTAAAGTCTCAATATAAAGGTTAATGATAGCACAAAAAAAAACATATTTACCATGAAAACCAGTATGGAGTTAAAGATGTTATAGTCTTGGCTATAGGTAAAATCTAGATTTAATCTATGTTTACTATCGTTATAGTTTTTTTTATAAGTTTCAGTTAGTATGAATAATTACAGTTGGGGGCGGTTCTCATTAAAAATAAATTGCAACCTATGGCTCGTCACCGCATATAGAAATTGCGTCCATTGTTGGAAGAAAACTGATTGATGTTAAGAACAACTAGCGAATATAGGTTAAACTAATAGGAGAAAGCGTATGCCGCACATTGATCTTATAAATCCAGACCATGCCGATGGTGAAGCAGATAAACTATTCAAAACTGCAATACAATATTTTGGCTCAGTTCCTGAACCCCTGCAACTTTTTGCCAATAACCCTCTGGTTGCCAATCATGTTTTTAATGGTTTTGGTCCGTCAATGGCACAATCAAACCTATCACAACCATTTTTTGCCTGGATTCGCTATCTTTTAGCCAGCCACACCAGTTGCAGACACTGTATTGATGTTAATGGAGTGATGCTAATGGATATGGGGGTGAGCCATGATAAGCTTGATGCTGCCAGACAGGATGTTTCTACAGTTGATTTGGAAGAGAGAGAAAAAGCTCTTCTTGTCGCCTGCATTAAAGTTGTGCGGGATCAGCAGTTATTGGAAAAAGAAGATATTGATGATCTTAAAAAACTAGGCCATAGCGATGCAGATCTTATAACCGCCTTCCACCATGCCGCCCATAGTCATGCAGTTGATATGATGATTAATGCGTTTGGTTTATAAAGAGAAAATATTTTTGCTCTATGCTAATGGTGGGAAAAAGCTTCCTCACAATTATTATTTTTAAGCAAAATTATGAAACATTCCAGGTATGGGATGTTTTTTCCTGATAACGCTCCTCCTATATACTACTCATTTAATGCCTACCATTAATAAATGAGGAAATATATCAAATCCTTGTACCTTTTTGTCTTGGAGCATATTCTAGTTAACGAAATCTGGGTTTAGCCATTTTTTACTCTTACTGTTTTATTTTTCTCTGTTATCGAGATCGCTTATGTCACCATTTAAAAACGTTGCAAACCTCTCTGTGAGTGGTCTGCTTTCCGAGTCCAAGAAGGCTGTTGACAATATTACCCATTTAGCGATGGATAGACGAATCAGGCTGGCTGTGACCGGGCTAAGCCAGAGTGGTAAAACAGCGTTTATCACCTCGCTTATTCATCAACTACTGCATGGACTGTCTGCTGGCAACCTACCTTTTTTCAGTGTGGTGGCAGAGAACCGTTTTCTTGGCTCTAAAACCATGTTGCAGCCCAACATGGAGATTCCAGCTTTCCAGTACGATAAATTTATCTCTTCTTTAACTGGTGAAAAACCGGAGTTTCCAAGAGCAACAGACGGTTTGAGTGAAATACGCCTGGCGATTCGCTTTCAGCCGGGCAGCTTTATAAGCAGGCAGCTATCGAAAACAGCCACTTTATATTTGGATATTGTCGATTATCCTGGTGAGTGGTTGTTGGATCTGCCGCTGCTAAATATGACATTCAAAGAGTGGTCTGAGCAGCTTCTCAATTTTTGCAGCGAAGAGCCAAGAACAGCCTTAGCAGCAGAGTGGCTGAAATATCTACAAAATATAGATAGCAGCCGTGTTGCTGACGAGGAGACAATGCGTCAGGCAAGCCAGCTTTTTACAAAGTTTTTACATGATTGCCGCACTAAAAAAACCGGATTGAGTTATCTGCAACCAGGCCGTTTTCTTATTCCTGGTGATCTTAAAGATGCTCCGATTTTAACCTTTTGTCCATTGGCATCATCTAGCAATTCACCGCCAAAAGGTAGTGTTTATGAGGTGATGGAGCAGAGGTTTGAGTCTTATAAAGAGCGAGTGGTTAAAAAATTCTATAGAGACCACTTCTCTAAATTTGATCGTCAGATAGTATTGGTTGATCTACAAAAAGCCTTGAACCATGGTCCCGGTAGTTTTGGTGATATGCAGAGTGCTCTTCAGGGAATTTTAAATAGTTTTACCTATGGCAACTCCAACCTTTTAACCAGACTGTTTCAGCCTAAAATTGATAAACTGCTGTTTGTCGCTACAAAAGCTGATCACGTTGCAGCGAACCAACACCCAAACCTGGAACGGTTGTTAAACCGTATGGTTGTGCGGCCGGTAAATGATGCGGTATTTCAGGGGGTAGAGGTCAAGACCCTGGCAATCTCATCTGTGGTCTGCACACAGACCGTTGTCCGGGAGCATCATGGTCGACGCTTGTCATTTGTCAAAGGGGTTCCAAAAGGGCAAAGTGAAGAAGTTCTGCTCTTTCCTGGTGAGATTCCTGAAACAGTTCCATCTCTTACAGATTGGGAAGAGAACCGTTTTAACTTTCTCGACTTTCAGCCCCAACTTGCAACGAGTGGTAGCGGTGGGAGTGTCCCACATCTGCGTATGGATCAGGCTATTGAGTTTTTATTGGGAGATAAACTGTCATGAGTGCACAGGTCAAGTGGGAGCCTCCTGCTCTTTTTACTGTTGATCGGAGTGACTCATCTCCGGTTTCAACCAGAGAGACAGAACCAAATATAACTCCGCTTTTGCTCTCAGGTGAGTTGCAAGATGGTGATGATATAATTGATGACCCAGCAGCTCCGGTAGAGATTGCCGATAGCTGGATGGAAGAGGGACCAAAAAAGCAGAGAAAGGGTGTTTTTAACTGGTTCATAACCCTCAGCCTGCTTTTTCTGACCGCTGTAGTGGTTCAAGATACGGTGCTTTTTTTAACAGAGCAGTTTGCCCGGAGTTTAGTTTTAGGTTTGGCGTTCGCTCTACTAGCTGGTGGAGCTGGTCTGGCACTGCTTATTTTAGCATTCAAGGAGGTGGTTAGTCTCCGCTCGGTTAAAAAGGTTCATAATTTACAAAAGCAGAGCAGAAAACTCTACCGGGAAAACTCCCACGGTAACGGAATAAGATTTAGCTCAGGTATTATGAAGCTATACAAAAGCCGTAAGGATCTAGATTCTGGTTGGCAGAAGTTTCAGGACAGCACTGATTCAAACTTTTCAGACCGGGAAGTTCTGTCTCTGTTCTCAAACAGTGTTCTTATCGATTTAGATAAAAAAGCTTATGGAATAGTTGTTAACAACTCATCTGTTGCAGCTCTTCTAACCGCTATAAGTCCTATGGCGTGGTTAGATGCCCTGCTTTTTTTCTGGCGAAATGTTCGTATGGTACGGCAGATTGCGATCTGTTATGGGTTTCGACCTGGCTTTATTGGGTCGATTGTATTGATTCAGGAGGTGTTGCAGGGGGTGGTGGCAAGTGCAACAGCCGACTTTATTACCGATGAAGTAGCTGACTCTGTGGGTAGTTCAGTAACTGCAGTACTCTTTGCAAAAGCCGGACAGGGAATGGCAAACGGCCTGCTTTCCGCAAGAGTAGGGGTGCAGGCGATGCGACTATGCCGCCCTGTTGTATTTCTCCCCAACGAGAACCCATCACTGAAATTGGTCCGGGCTGAGATGATAAAGCAGGTGAAAAATAGACTTGGTTAGAAAAATTTGTTTTGATTGAAAAAACTATCTGCTAATTAATAGCCAAATACATTCTAATATTGTTGTACACTAATTGTAGAAACTGCTCTTCATAAATTATAAATAGCGTGTATTACGGCGAAAACGTTTTTTGAGAATTGCCAGTCTATCAGCATCTGGAAGTTTGTTTATCTGTTTGTTAACCCTTTTTATCCGATCTTTTAAAGGCGGGTGGGTGGTGAAAAATATTGAACTTGCCTTGCCGTGAGTCCTTTGCAGACGTTTTAGATAGTCTTGGATTGCCCTTGGCGAGTATCCGGCTTGATAGGCATACTTAACTCCGTAAAAGTCAGCTTCATGCTCCAGATCTTTATCTATTCCATGGGTAAACAGCAGGTTGGTTATCTGGTCAATTGCTCCGTTGAGAAGTTTTGGGTCTTTATTCATTACGGTAAGAGATAGCTCTGATACATTGGATAATAGAGAGCTTCTTTGTAGTGTGTTTAACATGTGTTTGCGGTCAACGTGGGCAACTTCATGGGCAAGTATTGTTGCCAGTTCGGCTTCGTTACGGAGATTTTTGATCAAGCCAATAGTGACAAAAATATAGCCGCCAGGTGCAGCAAAGGCGTTCTGCTGGTCGCTGTTTAAAACAACAAAGTGATAGTCTAGATCTGGGCGGTCAGAGACCTCAACAATGGTCTTGCCGATTAAGGTTACGTATCTGGTTAGGGATGGATTGTCATATATTCCGCCATAACGTTTGAATGCCTCAAGGCTAATGGACTCACCAAGTGTCTTTTCTGCCTCTTCTCCTATAGGCTGCATAGCCTGAAGAGTTTTTATCCCTCTGTTGGCCAGATCGATATTTTTTTGGCTGACCCCTAACATTCCGCCAAGGTTGTTTATTAAATTGTTGCCGCCACTGTTGTGTGATTGATCAGGCTGGGTAGTGCCTCTTTGGTTTCCGCCTTGGTTATGTTGTTGAACTGCTTGTTGGATGACCTGATCAAAAAAACCGGCCTGACCATGTTCTGTTGGCAGTAAAACAACCAAAAAAAGGGTGATGGATAGAACTATATGATAATGTTTCATAACCCTGCTCCTGAAAACTCACCTAAAGAGCCGTTTTCTTGAAATTTTAAAAGTTCATTATCTGAGACGCTAAACTGTTTCATCCACTCAAGAGCTTTTACATGATTGGTATTGATGTGCCGGCTTTTTGCGTAGGCTCTAGTGGCTGGTTGCATTCCTCGAATACTGCTGTTGGAGCTGGATTCATGCACTGCAACCGAACTTCTGCCGCCAAGGGTGCTTAACAGACCCTCTGAGCTACTTCCGCTCTGTTTTCTTGGAGCTTTTTTGCTGAGATGAAAGCGATAAACCCATCCTGTTGTCCTGTTTTTCAGACGAACCTGAAAATAACGTTTACTCTTTTTTAAAACCGTAACAGCCACCCCTTTTTCAAGCTTTTTTACTACTTTTGATTTTGGTGAGGCATTACTGGTCATGGTAACCCCAGATTTTTTTGTGTAGAGGGTCTCAGCCTGCAGGTTGCCAGGTAAAAAAATGAGACAGATTCCCAAAACAGCCCAGTAGATGGTTGATTTTTTTATCATTTGGTTAAATCCACTTTTTGGTTTAACTTTATTCCTGGTTGTGTAACATAAGCAGTAGATGGTTTCCATAAAAATCTGCTTTCAGTAATAAATTATTCACTAATTTTACTCGTTTTGCAACTGTTAAGGTTTATAGTTACCGTAGTCGTTTTTTGATTTTATCTCTGTAGAAATAGTGGTTTTTTACCTTTGACTTTTGGTCGTAATGATAGCATTTTAACGTAAGTTACGTGGGGTAGTATCTACTTTCCAGTCGGGCCGGTTTATATATATCAATCATTGCGGTGAAACCTACCAAATGAAAATTATTGTCATTGTTCCTGCCTACAATGAAGAAGATATGATCGGCAATGCAGTGACTGCTTTGCTTGAGTTGAAAGATCTATTTATCTCAAAAAAAATGGAACTTAAAGTCTATGTTGTAGACGACGGCTCAACTGATGCGACCGCTAGCCGGGCTGAAGCGGCAAATGTTGATAGAATTATCAGTCACGGGGTAAATATCGGTCTTGGTGCTGCAGTTCGCTCAGGTTTGCAGGCGGCATACAGTGACCATGCTGATATTGTAGTTAAGTTTGATGCCGACCTCCAACACTCACCTGGTGACATCATAGCACTGTTGGAGCCGATTCTTAACAATGAAGCCGATATAGTCTACGGCAACCGTTTCGAGAAAATAGATTATAAAATGCCCTTTGTTCGTAGGGTTGGGAATATACTATTTACCTCTCTTATGCGTAGATTAACCAGTTGGCCCCTTAAAGATAGCCAGCCAGGTCTAATTGCTCTACACCGCAACTATCTGGAGAGGTTTTACCTGCCTGGAGATTATAACTACACCCAACAGATTCTGGTCGATGCCTATAAAAAAGGGATGCGATTTGCCCATGTATCGGTCTCTTTCAAGCAGCGAGTAACCGGAAGATCGTTCATATCATTAAAATATCCGTTCAAGGTTCTGCCTCAGATTTTTATGGTTTTGGTCTCTGTTAAACCGTTGCGGATTTTTGGACCGCTTGGTCTAATATTTTTTAGTAGCGGTTCCTTTATATTTCTCTTTGAAATAATTCAATATTTTATGGGCATGACTGAAAGGCCGGTGACCCACGTTTTTCTAGTTCTCGGTCTACTCATGTTTGGACTCCAAACAATTTTTTTTGGTGTTTTAGCCCATCTTATTGTTGACTCACCCGGGCGACAGCAATGACACACCAAGCTGATGTAAATAACAATGAGTGGCATCAGCAGTGGTCAATGCATCAGGACGATGAAAAGTTTCTTTTTCATGACTGGATTAAACCAGTCACTATAAGTGAGTTTAAAGGTAAAAAAGTGTTAGAGGCTGGTTGTGGTGGTGGTCAGCACTCAAAATGGATGGCTGAACAGGCCGCATCACTAACTTCGGTAGATCTTAATACGGTTGATCTCGCCTTAGAGCGAAACCAAGGCACTGATAATATTAACTTCATCAAAGCTGATATTGCGACTATGGAGCTTGGTGAGCAGTTTGATATTGTGATATGTATTGGAGTAATCCACCATACTGATGACCCTGACAAAACTTTTCACAATCTATATAAACATCTTAAACCGAATGGAAAGATGATTATCTGGACCTATAGTAGTGAAGGTAATGCATTGGTTCGTTATGGTGTGGAGCCTTTTAGAAAACTTTTTTTACGCCATCTTCCCATATCTATATTGAATATGGTCTCCAAGTTTATTACCACCATGGTTTATATCCCGGTTCATACCATATACAGGCTTGGTTTTTTTTCGTTTTTGCCATATTACGACTATTTCAAAAATTTCAGAAAACTCTCTTTTAATAGAAATAATTTAAACGTATTTGATAAATTAAACGCCCCTCAAACCCGGTTTACCACCCGGCAAAAATGTGATGAGTGGTTCTCTCCTGACCTCTTTAACAAAGAGTCTATCTCAATTCTGCCGTACGCAGGAGTTAGTTACTCTTTGGTCGGCATCAAACGTTCGTAATGTGCGGTATTGCCGGTCGCCTCTCTTGGCATAAACATCCAGAAGCTGAGACCATCCAGGGTATGATTCAAACTCTGGTTCACCGAGGGCCAGACGCCCATGGGGTCTACCTGGATGGCCCGGTAGGTTTAGGTCACAGGCGGCTCTCTATCATAGATACTTCCTCTAAGAGTAATCAGCCTATGGTTGATAGTTCTGGGCAGTTTGTCATTGTTTATAATGGGGAGGTCTATAATTTTTTAGAGATCCGTAAAACCCTGGAACAGAGCGGTATCCAGTTTCTGACCAACAGTGATACTGAGGTTATACTTGAGAGCTACAAAAAATGGGGGGTTGATGCTCTAAGCAAGTTTAATGGAATGTTTGCTTTTGCTCTATGGGACACAATTAAAAAGCGGCTTTTTTTAGCTCGAGACCGTCTTGGAAAAAAACCTTTATTTTATCATCTTATGGCAGGTGGTGGAATAGTATTTGCCTCAGAATTAAAAGCACTGCTGGCTGACAATGATGTTCCGCAACATATTAATATTGCTGCATTAAGCCACTATCTTTCTCTCAATTATACATTGAGTAACTCAGCTATTATTGGTGATGTACACAAGCTTGAAGCTGGCCACTTTCTTCTTATGTCCCAAGGGAGTAAAGCTAGCATACACTCGTATTGGAATTTAGCTGATAATTTTCATGATAAACAGCACTATAGCTCTGAAGATGAGGCAGTAGAAGCTTTTCGGGAAATTTTTGATGATGCAGTTCGTCTACGCTTGATAAGTGATGTACCATTAGGGGCTTTTTTAAGTGGTGGGGTGGACTCTTCAGCTATTACCGCTAGTATGGCTGGTCTTGGTGAGTCAAGCCAGATACAGACTTTCTCTATTGGTTTTAGTGAAAAAAGCTACAGTGAAGTTGATAAGGCTCGATTTGTAGCTGACTATCTAAACGTGCATCATCGTGACCAGATTGTTGCGGAAGATTTTATGAAAAATCTTTCCAAGATTGCCTATCACGCTGATGAACCATTTGCCGATACTTCAATTCTTCCCATGCTTCATCTAGCAGATTTTGCCCGTAAATATGTAAAGGTTGCCCTTTCTGGTGATGGTGCTGATGAGATCTTTGCCGGATATATAACCTATTCAGCCGACCAGATGCACCATTTGACCAGATGGCTGCCAGACTGGAGCATGTCTCTGTTGGATAAGCTGGTTTCAGCTCTGCTACCGGTATCTGTGAATAAGGTAAGCCTGGATTATAAACTCAGACAATTTATAGCATTTCACGGTTCATCAATGCGTCGAGCCCATTTTGGTTGGCGTTCAATTTTCTCTGAGTCTGATAAACAGTCCATTCTTCTTCCTGAATTTGCACAGATAGCTGCTGAGAATGATCCCTTTGACCATTTTTCCCGCCATTTTGATGCAGTAGAGCAGTGCCACTATCTGGATCAGGCCATGTATGTAGATATTAAAACATGGTTGGTGGATGATATTTTGGTAAAGGTTGACCGCTCTACCATGGCCTATGGTCTGGAGGCCCGCTCACCATTTTTGGATTATCGACTGGTTGAGTTTGCGGCCTCACTGCCTATAAAATTAAAGATGAAGGGGTTTGAAAAAAAATATATTCTTAAAAAAAGTCTGCAAGAGCGGTTGCCAGCGAATATTTTGAGGCAACGTAAGGAGGGGTTTAATGCTCCAATCTCTAGTTGGCTTGCCAATTGTGACTCTGAAACCATCTCCCAACTAAAAAAAAGATCTCTTGTAAGTGGGTTTTTTAGAGAGGAGCGGGTAGCCGCTCTATGGGATGATCATCTACAGTTACGCAGAGATAATGGGCTGCGTCTTTTTGGTCTTATTATGTTTGATGAGTGGCATAGACAGCCTTTTTTATCAAATCTGAAGCTGAGCTGAAAAAGAGCTGGTTTACTAATTCACGAGTGTTCATAAAATTTTATGAACTGTTGTAGCTATTCTGTTTTTTATCAAATCAGGTGTGCTGTTTTCTCTGCTGTTGCTAGATAAATATCTAGATTAATCAACTGCTTGTGTTGTTAGTTTTTGCATATGAGGCGATGTTTTGTTATATGTATATTCCACTATTTCAGAATGAGCGTTTTGACGTGTACGTGGGCTTGTTTCAGTAATTTTACATCTCCACAAAACTTATAACTATAAATTCACCCTATGCAGTAATAAATATTTTATTGCCTTTAGGCTTGGCAACTGCTATCTTCCCGGCTCAGGTAGTTTAATCAGGTCAGCGAAATTATCACGCTATATAAGGCCAGATTTGACATGGTTGCTTTTATTTAGTACCGTCTCGCTACCCTGTAGCTATAAATTTAGTGATGGGGGTGAGTAAAATAGGTAGGTGTCTGGGCTGTAAACTACACTGTCCTGGTGTGCATACTAAAAAAGTTATGTCGTTTAATCTGTTTGGTTTTTAACTCTAATTAAGGGGTCAGTCTCACTATGGGTCAACTTAGAAATCTTTTTGCCATTATTGGATTGGTCGTTGCTATCTCTGGTGGCTATGCATATTCAAAACTGGCTCCAATTCTCTCTGAATTTGATCCTGGCTACATGAAGATGTACACCGAGTTTGCAGGCAAACTTCTGACCACCAAAGATCCGGGTATGGCTATGATGTGGTCTGTGCCTGTTGAAGACCCTGATTTAACCCCTGAAGATGTAATAGATTCTTTGAAGAGCCTCGCCGCTGCCAAAAACTTTCTTTTTGTTGGCGAAGCTCCATTTTACAAACAGGTACAGGCTGTTACTGGAGAGCCGTATCGGTTTATAACCTTTTTATCTTTTTGTGATGCTCGTGTTGGTAAGATGATGGCCGACTATAAGGACGCTTATACCGGCTTTATGCCTTGCAGGATCTCAGTTGTTGAGGATAAGCAGGGCAAATTATGGTTGTTTTCTATGAACTTGGATATGATGATATATGGAGGTAAAAAGTTACCTGAAGAGTTGCGTGCCGAAGCACTAAGAGTAAGTGGTGTTATCCAAAGCATGATGCAAGGTGCTGCAAAAGGCGAGTTTTAATTTAAGATAAGTTTGAAGTTTAATTCAGTTTAGTTCGGGTGGGCGTGTGTATATCTCTTTATGCAGTAGCCCGTAATCAATGTTGTGAATGTGAGGTGTGACATGCAACGAAAAAAAATACGTGTGTTAATTATGGTAGGTGGGCTTCTAGCTGGAGGAGCAATGTTTGGCTCATCCAATGCTGAAGCTGGGGCAACAGCAGCAATGCTTGCAGATACATGTGCAGGATGTCATGGTACCAACGGTCTCTCAGGTGGACCAGCCATGCCAACAATTGGTGGAATGAAAACAGAGTATTTACAGGCCATCATGGCAGAATTCAAAAGTGGTGAGAGACCTTCGACCATCATGGGCCGAATTGCAAAAGGTTATACCAAAGAGGAGACTGCTAAAATTTCAGACCATTTGGCTATGCAGCCTTGGGGTAATGCAACAAGTGCTCACCAGTCAAAAAACCGCACCCATATAAGCAGCAAACTTGCTGACCAGGGTGAAAAGCTGGTGAAAAAAGGTAAATGTGAAAAGTGTCATGAAGATAATGGTATGGCACAGGATGAAGATACTCCACGTATGGCTGGTCAGTGGGTTGATTATCTGATATTTAAAATGCATGACCTTAAAAATAAAGATCTTAACGTGCCTCAGCCCAAGAAAATGGCAAAAAGAATCAAGAAATTTTCTGTGGAAGAGCTAGAGGCTATGGCTCACTTTTACGCAAGCCAGAAATAATTCCAGTTTGAGGAGACAATAACTCATGTCAAAGTTTACTCGTAGAAGTTTCGTCAAACTGACTGGTGGAGCAGTAGCAGTCGGTATGACAGCGTGTGCTGGTGGACCCAGTATCGCCAGTAATTATAAACATCGTGTTGTAGTCATCGGTGGTGGCTATGGCGGTTCAATTGCCGCGAAATATATTCGTATGGCAGACAAATCAATCAAGGTAACCTTGATTGAGCAAAATAAGCACTACTACTCCTGCCCACTTAGTAACTGGGTTGTAGCAGGCTTCCGTGACATTGAAGTACAAAAGTGGGGCTATGAAGGTCTGAAAGGCCATGGTGTAGACGTAGTTCATGAAAAAGCGACCAAAATTGATGCAGTTTCTAAAACTGTAACAACAGCATCCGGTCAAAAATTTCATTATGACCGTCTGATTGTATCCCCTGGTGTTGGTTTCCGTGACCTTGAAGGCTACGACGAAGCTGCATCCCATGCAATGCCACATGCCTGGAAAGCTGGTGCTCAAACTGTTCAGCTTGCCAAGCAGTTGAAGGCTATGAAAGATGGCGACCCATTCATCATGGTTGCTCCACCAAACCCATTCCGTTGTCCTCCTGGGCCATACGAGAGAGCCAGTTTGGTTGCTCACTACCTACGTAAGCATAAACCAAAATCAAAAGTATTGATTCTTGATGCTAAAGATAAGTTCTCCAAATTTGGTCTGTTTACAGGTGGCTGGAAGCAGCTTTATGGTTATGACACCCCTAACAGCCTGATTGAGTGGGTACCAGGCGGCGAAGGCGGAAAGGTGGAGCGGGTTGACGCAAAAACCATGACTGTCTACACAGGAATGGAAGAGCACTCAAGCTCTTGTATCAACGTTATTCCAGCACAAAAGGCCAGCCCAATTGCTGTCAATTCTGGTTTGACTGATAAATCTGGATGGTGTCCAGTTCACTTGGATACATTTGAGTCAAAACTGCATAAGGATGTTTATGTTATCGGTGACTCCAGTGCTGCTGCTGGTCTACCTAAATCAGGTTATGCTGCCAACTCAGAGGCCAAAGTTTGTGCATCTGCAGTTGTAGCTGCTCTGAACGGTAAACCAACCCCAGTTCCTTCTTATGTAAATACCTGTTACTCCATGCTTAGCCCAGACTACGGTATTTCCGTTGCGGCTGTGTATAAGTTTGATCAGGCTAAACCAGGTAAGGTTCAAAAAATTGCTGGTGGTCTTTCACCTAGCAATGCACCAGACTTTGTGCGCAAACAAGAAGCTCTTTACAATGAGAGCTGGTATCAAAGCATTATGGCCGATACATTCGGTTAAGTTCATAGTTTTACTGTACTATGTTTTAATAAAAAACGGGGTGCTAATAAGCATCCCGTTTTTTTGTGGGAAAATGCTCTGATGGCAACTGGCGAATCAAGGTTTGTAAATGGTGAAATTATCTATTAATGCTTGTATTCAAGGTTTAACCTCTTGTTTTAAAAGGGGGGTGGACCTCTGCTCTCTTTGAGATTTGTGTTAACAGTTTTTTATGTGTATAATGACTTCTTTAAATCGTTGGTGGGAGTGGTTTCCACTTTGTTTAGAGTAGTATCAAACGGTGGAAATTGGAACTCTGAACTTTAATAAGAAGCAGGGAGTCGGATGACGGTATGAAAAAATTAATTGTAAATTTATGGGGGGTGTTGTCACGTCCAAGCAAAATGGCTTTAGGCCTTCTGCTTGGCGGAGGTTTCATTGCTGGAGCTGTGTTTTTCATCATCTTTCATTTTACTATGTCAGCGACCAACTCCATGGATCTCTGTATCTCTTGCCATGAGATGGATGGTGTCTATGAAGAGTATAAAAAGACACCTCACTACAGCAGTGCTTCCGGTGTTCGTGCTACATGTGCCGACTGTCATGTACCACACGGTAAAACCTTCCCTGATTGGCTCTCAAAAATTTATGTAAAGGCGACTATCGGTACTAAGGATATCTATCACCATCTTATGGGCACATACGATACCAAAGAGAAATTCCAGGCATCACGTTATGAGATGGCACAAAATGTTATAAAACATATGCGTGAGCGTGACTCTAAAGAGTGTCGCTTTTGTCACTCACTTGATGCTATGAACCTTGCTGAACAGGGAAAATCTGCATCTAGAAAGCATAAAAGAATTATGGAGAGTGGCGACAAGACCTGTATAGATTGTCATACAGGCATCGCTCATGAAGAACCAGAAGAGCCAGAAGATCCAGAAGAGTAAGAAAAATAATAATAAATAGTAAAATTGATATTTATTCAAAGTAAGAATTTGGAGGCGTAAAATGGAAATTGAGAACAAACAGACCATAAGCAGAAGAGGTTTTTTTCATAAAGTAGGAGTTACCACTGTAGCCGTTGCTGCTGCTGGATCTGCATTAACAGGTGGAGCAAAAGATGCGTCTGCAAATGTTGATAGCTTGATAGCAGAGCAGGTTGGTGCAGGTGCTGTAGCACATGAGAGAGTTAAAATTGATACTCCGCTAAAAGCTGAAAATGGTGCTTTGGTTCGCATGCCGGTAACTGTAGATCATCCAATGGAGCCGGATAACTATATCCAGACCATTATCCTTGTTGTAGATAACAACCCTAAACCACTTGTTGGACGGTTTGACTTTATACCTGAGAGTGGTAAAGCGGCGTTTGAGTGTCGTATAAAAATGGCAAAAACTTCCAAAGTTCGTGCTATTGCCAAAACCAATACTGGTAAATTATATGGTTTTTCTCAAGATATTCAGGTGACCGAGGGTGGTTGTGCTGGTTAAGCAGCTTTAGGACAGTAGACGATAGGGCATTTGGTCCAGCAAATTAAACTTTTTTGGACCGGCACTATGGTAATTTATATTTTTGGAGAGTGAATTATGGCAATTGGAAAACAGAAAGTACGTGGCCCTCGTAAGCCTGTGGCCAAAGGATCAGTGGTTCTAATCAAGACTCTGATTAAACACCCAATGGAGAGCGGTCTACGTAAGAATAAAGAGACTGGAGAGGCTATTCCAGCCCACTATATCGAGAGCTTTGTTGTTGAATATGGCGGTAAAACTGTTTTGGACTCAAAGTGGAGTGGATCTATCTCAAAAAATCCATTTTTTGCTTTTAATCTGAAAGCTGATGCTACTGGCCCAGTACATGTGACATGGAAAGATAATCAAGGACAAGAGTTCAAAGCTAAAACTACCCTAAAGGTAGCTTAATTTTAGATCTGGCAGTTGGAGCTATACAAACTTACATAGCTCCAACTGCCGCTTCTAGGGGTATAATCCTATTTCAAGCCCAATCCTACCAGCTACACCCCCTTTTCTTTATTGCAACTCTGGTAAATTCCGCAACTCCTTCACCCTCTCCTCTGGGTATCCTAAAGATTCAAAGTCAATAATCCCTTTTTGAGCATGGCAGTTTTTACAGGTAAGGCCCTTTTTCTGAATACCATGATTGACCATTAAAGTCCCCATCTGTCTCATCCATTTTGCCTCGACATTTTTCAGTTGACCATTTTCAAGAGGATAGTCACCGCTCCAGCCTTTGGCTCCAGCATACCTCATGAACTCGTCCATCATATATAGCTTGAATGGAGTCTCGTACATCCGCTTGACAATTGGATTTTTTATCGCCTCTTTTACTGAGGCTTCTGTATCTCCGGTTTCATAATATTTAGGGTAGTCAAATGGTAGGATCATGCCGCCAAACGGACCTTGGTTACCCATATCTTCGTACATCAAGGCGTTAAATATTTTAAATGGATATAGTTTACTCTCGCCTTGTTTCATAATGGGACGGAGACCCTCTTCAATCATTTTTTTACGTTGGGCCAAAACTTCAGGAGATAGTACCGAGAGTGGCTGGGTTGCCTCTTTTACATACTGCTCCACATCTATCTCTGGGTAGGTCTCTTTAAGTTTGATAGCTGCAGCTCTTATCTTTTCAATGGACTCTGGGTCATCAATCGTAACCATTTCAGTCATGAGTGGGTTGTAACCATCTCCACCATTAGGGTTGTCGCCAAGAGCATTGGCTAAAAATGTACCGTTGCCGTTGAACCAGAAGAATTTAAACCCCTGTCCAGGTTTGCCGGACTGTAAGATATCTGTGAAAACAAAGACCCCTTCCTCTTCATTCCAGGTTGGGTGTACCCAGTCTCTGAGTACCACATTGTCATCACGAAGGTTTTTAATATGACAAGCCTCGCAGGATAGACGTGCTGTATGACCATTTAATATAGCCCGGTCTTCATCGTCAGCAACATGGGGTGCTGTGGTGTGGCAGGTTTCGCAAGCGACTACTTTTCCTGGTATATCATTTGCTATCAGGTCAACTCCTTTGGTGCCACGAGGAATTTTATGACCCTCTGGAACATGGCAGTCGGTGCAGTCCATGCCTGCTTTCATATGGACATCATGTTCGGCGGTCATAGAGTTGCCGCGTTTAGAACCGGGATGGAGAAGGCGTTTATTTTTATAGCCTAAATTATCAGGAGCCGCCCCCTCTGGAAGATTTTTTTCCATATCACCACCCATATTGTGTTGATGGCAGTTGAGGCAGGTCTTGGCAGTTGGTATACCAACCATCATTGCTGCTTTCATGCTACGGTCCTGGTTCCAGCGGAGGCCTTGATCATCTTCAATAACAAAGCGTTGGTTCATGTCATAACCAGTTGAATGACATATCAAACAGTCAACACCCTGTTTAGCAACCTCAGGTACAGAACCACCAGGGAGCATCATCTCGGTTGCAGGGTGGTAACCGCCGCCAATGTGACATTGACCGCAGCCTTCACTACGCATCTCAATCTCACCACCTGAATGCTCAGGTTTTGTTTTGATTAAATCAGCCCATCCTGTCCAAGAAAAAGAACCTGGAACGCCACAAGCCCGGTCAATTTTTCCCATGGGAATAGGTCGGTTGCCTTCGCCATTAACATTCCGTCCATCAAAGCCAAAAGTTGAGAACCCCTGGTCAGATTGCTGAAATTTAAAGTGTACGCTATTAACAATACCCTCCATAGTGCTAACTTTTTCATGACCGCCTTTGCCGTCGGGAACATCCATTTTATCATGGCACTTCAAGCAGGTTGACGGTCCATCATATTTGCGGACTCCTGCTTTGCGGAAATAGTCGATATGGGGGAATGAGTTGTCTCTTTTTACCGAGGGAAGATTCATGACTCGTCTTTGGCGAAGACGTTTAACAAAGGGAATCTCCTCATCAGAGGTAAGTTCATCAGCTACTTTCTGACGACTCTTTTTAGTGATTTCCAAAGCCAGTTTTTCAAATTCATTATCACTTAAAAGAATGCTGTTTTCATAAGTTAATGGACCGTTTGCAACGCCGGTATATTTGCCAATAGCCCAAGGATATAGCCACTGAAATCCGTAGAAAAGAACTGCAAAACCGCATGTTATCAACAGGATTTTTTTAATTATTGTTTTCATTTCATCCTCCCCCGTGTGTGTCAATTTCTTCTAAGCCGGTGAACATTTTTTTCAGGTCGTGGGTGACTGTCTTTCCTACTGTGGCTAGATAGATATGGATGATTAAAAAAACAGCTAGGCCTATGCCGATGATGTAATGCCCCACTGCAACTGGCCACAAGCCGCCCATTCCCAAGAACTGCTCTGGGGCATACTCAGGAAAGAGAAGTAATATTCCAGAAACAATCATGGCAGGAATTCCAAGAAACATGATTGATGCGTAGGTCAACTGCTGAAGCGGGTTGAACTTTTGTTTTTCAGTTGGTGGAATTGGATGGTGTTCTCCTTTGAAAATACCAATCCCGTAGAAAGTAGCCTGTATAATCATGCGTTTTAGTAATCCATTCCAAACTGGAATATAGTGACGTATATTATTTGATGATATGTTTGAAGTCATGAAAAACAGATAACCTAATATCATCAATACCCCACTGATATTGTGAATTGTTCTGGCAAGACCAAATGGAATCAAGGCCATGTTCGGGTCAGAAAAGTGCAGGCTGATTCCACTAGTGACCAATAGAATAAACAGTAGTGCGTTGGACCAGTGCCATATACGCAACCATAAAGGGTAGAGCATAACCAGGCGGATGGTGTTGTTAGCGGCTTTCATTTTTTTTCCTCCTGCGTGAGGCGATCCAACGTCCTACTCCGTGAGCAAAAACTCCCAAGGTGGTTGCACCAATCAGCATTATACCAAGACCGTCGAGTAGGGGGTGTCTGGTCATACCGATTATGTAGCTGTCATTCATTACTACACCGTTGATAAAGCCGGCATTACGCTCACTCTCCCTGAGCCGGTATTTATAAAGCTTGGTAAGCAATATTGAATCTTTAGTGTGGCAAAAAGCACATTTTTTTTCTGCACGAACTGCAGGCTCAATGGCATGGATAACAGAGCTAATCCGAGGAGTATGGCACTCAACACAGCGTATGGAGTTTATGTGCAGGCTAGTTGCTGGTAACCAGGAGTGGGATGATTCTATGGTTCTGGTATTGATTTTTTTCTGGCTGTTTTTCTCGTGGCAGCTAATGCAAGAGCCGTTGCTGCGTTCAACCAGATCTGCGGTTTCTTCATGGCTGTTGCGACCAAGTTGCCAGCTATGTAGATCGTGGCATGTGTAGCAGTTGAAGTTATCTGGATCTTTTTTGTGATGGACGCTTTTCTTAAACTGCACCACTATTTTATCAAAACGATATTTTTTCAGCTCTGGTTTGTCCTGATGGCAATCTGCACAAGAGTTTGCCTGTTTGTCGCGGGCTATATCGTGAGGATATTCTGAAAAGTCCCCCTTGTGACAACTCAAACATGGCTGGTTGCCATGGGTTGCATGGGGGAGTTTCTTTTTGTCGATTGCCAGGTTGATTAGATTACCAGTTTTAGGATCTTGATAAGCTAATCTTTCCATGCCGTGACAGCGTAGGCAGTTGTTATTTGCTTCTGGTGTTTGTGCACTGTTAGCCGGTGTTGATGTGCCGATTAGCAGTATGTTGAGGAGTGCTATTAGGATGACAGTCTTGAGATGTTGACCTAATGTTTTCATTTTATCACACATCGCCTTTCAAGATACGGCAGTGTAGCTGCCGTATCTTATATTCACCCTCCTATTCAGATGATTGTTGCAACTTTTGCGAACATTTTTCCCATGGCATTTTTGACTTTGTTGTTGCCATAGTATTTTTTGGCATTATGTCCGTCTATATCGGTCATTGTGGCATCAGCCCCATTCTCGATCAAGATTTTTGCACTATCAAAGTGGTTGTTTTGTGCTGCAAACATTAGGGGAGATACTCCCCAGTTATTGACTGCGTTTACATCTCCGCCTGCATCAATGATGGATTGAACAATTGATGCGTAGCCGTTCTCTGCTGCTAGATGTAGGGCTGTGCAACCACAATCGTGTTTGGTAGTTAATTTTGCTCCATTATTTAAGAGGTTGTTAACGATCTTTTCGTGGCCGTCCATTGAAGCAAGCATAATTGCTGTGAAGCCGTTTTTGTCGAGATGGTTTACATTACCACCTTTCGCCATTATAAGCTCGGCAACTTTATCAGATCCCCATTCAGCGGCGATCATCAATGCTGTGCGTCCTTTTTTGTTTACCTGATCAATGTTAGCGTTATTATCTATTAGCTGCTCTGCCAAGTCTAGGTAACCATATTGAGCTGCTGCCATTAGGGTAGTGTTACCATTGCTTGTAGCGGCGTTGACATCAGCTCCTTTATTGATCAAAGTTTTTACAATGTCTGTGTGTCCCCATTGTGCAGCAACAGTCAGTGCAGTTTGTCCCCAACGGTTGGAGACGTTGACATCGGCATTGGCAGCTAAAAGTTTTTCAACAACTTCCTTCTGTCCATACTCGGCTGCCCACATTAATGGAGTGTTGCCGACGCGCCCCTGGTCGTTTACGTTCCAGCCGCTCTGTAGAAGGGAGGTTATGTTTTTGACATCTCCATCCATTGCTGCGACCGCCATAGGGTTAACAGCAACTGGTGCTTTCGGTGTCTCTTGTGCCATAAAAGCTAATCCTGCTACGACTGCTAACACGGAAGCTGTGAGTTTGATTTTTGTAGTCTTCATGATTCTTCCCCTAATTTTTCCCTAATTGTTGTAATTCTTTTCACCTTCATTTGTTACTGCTTAAACTTTGTCCCTTCTTACCTTTATTAAAAGCATTTCTTATGCCATAAATTTATATAATGTAATGGCGGTATTAGATTTTCACAAAAAATAACTAATAATAACAGTTGAATACGGCAATGGTGCCTTTCTGAATAGTTATATTTATATCTGGATATTAGTATTTAATGTCAGGCTTTGGAACTGCAAAGTGGGGAGGGGGTTTGATGTATACATATGTAAACATGTATAATTTATTTTTTGGCCTTGCAACACATGGGACAAAATGTCTCAGGACATTTTGTCCCATGATACATAATGTGTCACAAGTTTGTTATGCAAAATATTTAAAATTATAGGAATTTCTATGCATTTAAAGATAATATCAAATTTTGCAGTAACCATATTTTAAGTAAAAGATATTATCGGCATTGACTAATTACTGGTTGAAAAAGTTATTTATAATCTCCTAGAAGATTAAATCCCGCCCAATTTGAGGGGTGGGGAAAGTTCTTTTTAACCATAAGTTGAGCCTGTCGCAGACTTCTGGCTTTACTCATTGAGGCATAGTTTCTATAAAAATGTTTCATAAGAATTGCCGTAGCCATATCATCGACACGCCATAGGGAAGAGATCAAAGCGTGGGTTCCTGCATAGAGAAATGCCCGGTTTAGGCCAATAATTTCGCTACCTTGCAACTCGCCAAGTCCGGTTTGACAGGCACTAAGGGTTACCAGATCAGCGTTTAATTTTAGAGAAAAAATATCCTTTACCGTTAAATGACCGTTTTTACTGTCATCAGTAGCCAGCCATAGGGAGGAGAAGAGGGGATTGATACTCTGAAAATCACCGTGGGCGGCTATATGAATAATTCCATAATCTGAAATGTTATCCAGTACCCTTTTTTTAGTGGCCTTTTTGCCGATCAATACCTCCCCTTCAGGAAAAGACCAGCGGATGCTTCCAGCTTCAAATTCTGCTAAGGGTAGATCAAAATTCAGGCTGCCAAGATCTGGGTTTCCGATGGAGAGGACACGGGTTCGTTTGATTTTTGAACGTTTTTTGAATGCAAACTCCATAGCAGATGCCGATGCCGAGTAGAAAATAGGCTGGCTCTCTACCAGATAACCGTTATGGCCTTTAAGAGCTGAAAATGAGAGAAAATGCAGTGGCCCATGGGGAATAATGCCAAGATAGTCCAGACCGTTTATCTCACTGGCAAAAGGTTTGATCAGCCAACTATATAGTTGGGACATGACTTGATCGACAGGTTCGATGTTTTGCATTAAATCCCTGTACTTGCGAACCGCTAGAGTTATCTCTTCTTCTGTTGCAGCTACCTCTTTAAATGTGGTTTTTCCCATCTTGGTTAGCCATATAAAGAGCTTTTTTTCAGTCAGAAGATAGGCCAGGGTTCCAACCTTTGGCTCTAACATTTTTTCAAACTTGCCAAGGGTGATGGGGTTGACAGAGATAAATGCACTCAGTTCAGGGTTGCTCTGTTGCAGTTCTAATTGTGCCTCTTCCGCTTGGGCTTTTTTACGCTGATAAGTTTCTCTCAGTTTTTTGTCAGGTTGTTTTGTTCTGGCTAATGTTTTAGCAAGAGAGTCCAGTTCTCTAAACAGTTTGGTGACATGACGCAGAGCCTTTTTATCTTTTGGCTGTTTCAGGTCGATCTTCTGGTTGGCTAGTAGGTCGATAAAGTTTCGAGAGCGGAACCGTTCCAGGTAGTTAAATGCCGTCCTGGTCTGGCCCATCTGCACGAGCAGGGTGATCATATCACGGTATAGATCTTGTTTGTTGAGTTGAAAACTGTTGCGTAAAGCATCAATTTTAAGGGCGGCACGCATGTTTTCTACAACTACTATTGCTTGTGAGTAAACCTCAACTGCCTCTTGCAATTCGCCATTTTTTGCCAGAATGCTAGCCTCGCCTGCTGCTGATCGCCATAGCACCTCTTTTAAATGGTACTGTTTAGCCATAGCTTTAGCTTGACCATAATAGAGGCTGGCTTTATTGTTATCGCCCTTTTGTCTGTAGAGGTTGCCCAGTTCAAGTTTGGTTTTAGCCAGGTTTATGGGATTTGCAATTTCCTTGCTTATTTTTTCTGCTGTAAGGAACCTCTCTTCGGCTTTGGCTATTTTACCCATCTTCATCAAGACTATGCCGCTGTTTCTATTGTCGTAACTCAACCCCCAGCGACTCTGAAGTTTTGAGTCCAACACCATGGCCTGCTCAAAGCTTTCAAGTGCCTCATCAAGTCGGCCCATCTGTCTTAGAACCAACCCTCTGTTATTGAGTGATGAGGCTATCTCGGTATCAATCTTTGCCTTCACAGCAAGATCAATTGCTCTGTTGAGGTGAATCAGGGCTTTTTGGTTCTCGTTAAGAGTCCAGTAGATAAGGCCACGAGTGTTGGCAATCATGATCGTAAGTTGGGGATCTTTAGCTAGCTGTGCCTCTTGGTTTGCTTCTAACAGCCGTTTAAAAGCAAGCTGATATTCACCTTGAAACCATGCAGTGTTGGCTAGATATAGAGAGCCGGTTGCTAAGATAAAATGGTCATCAAGTATTGAGCCTATCTTTAAACCTGAGTGGTAAAAGTGGTCTGCTTTTTCAAAATTAGCTGATTTTTCATAGGTTAGACCGATATCAAAGAGGGATTTAGCCTCTAAACCTTTTTCATCAAGAGATTTAAATAGGGCCAGGGCTTTTTCAAAATAGCGGCGGGCTTTATCATATTGTGCCAGACGCAAGTGGTAGATACGCCCCATACGGCGATATTGATCCGCCATGGCTTTTTTGTCGCCAAGCTCCTTAAAGCGGTTGAAAGAGTCTCCAAAAGCGGCTAAGGCTTCTGTGTAGGAACCACGGTTCTCTTTGATAACACCAAGAGTAGCCACACCGTCAGCCATAAGGTTTTTAGCCCCGGTTTTTGCCCAGATTGTTATCGCCTGCTCTAGGTTTTCTATAGCCAGATCAAAATTTTCCAGGCGGGAGTAGAGAATACCCATAGTATATAGAGCTTGGGATCTGACTTTAGGGGCTGCCTCTTTACCAAGGGCAGATAAAATACGTTTTTGATGATAGGCGGCCCGTTGGTAGTTGCCCATTTTAAACAGGGTTTCAACAGCAAAAGTGGATAGAGGTACAAACTCATTATAACGGTCGGCAAGTTTTATTAAGCTCAGAGCGTTTTCTAGATAGGACAGGGCCGCATCCTGCTCTCCTGCTTTGGCACTTTCTACAGCTAATGCCAACTCTTCATCGTAGAGGGCAACGGCTCGCTCTTGTAGAGTCTCTTTCTCCAGGCCGATAGAGCCATAAAAGCTAAACGGGTTGGCTTGTGAGCTATCGATATTTTGCCAAGCTTTTTGCAACGCTTCTGCTGCTGGATATTTTTCCAGGTTTGACATGTAGCCATGGACAGTAAGGCTGGCCTGCTCAGGGGTTACAGCTCTATGGGCCATAATCACATGGGGAACACCACTGCGAATAATAGCAGTTGCGATCAACCCCCGGTTTTGCTTGGTCAGGCCGGTTGGGTTTAGTTGAAAAAATGTGTGGCCCTCTGCCAAGGATATATCTGCCAGACTGATCTTTTCCATTACACTATTTTCATATTTAGTGGTGATTGTAATAGGAGAGAATGGCAAGTTGGATATAACTACATGGCTATTGGTTATGCTCTTTTTATCCTTGCTGGTTACTCCGATCAAGGTTGTCTTCTTGATAGGGATAGTAGAGGTTATCGAAGAAAAATCAATATCTAGATCACCGGCTATGGCTGCACGGGAGTGGAAAAGTCCCTGGCGTGGTTTACTGGGCAGCAGGTCAAACAGGGTCTGGATATGGGCAAGATTTTTATCAGCAAATATTGACTTGATGTTTAAAGGTTTTGCCGAGTCTGGTGTTGAGAGGTAGATAGTTTCAGCTTGGTTGATTTTTTTCCCAATATCGGAATTTTTATCAACCATCCAGCCACTACTGAGTTGAGAGTGTAGGAGTGTCTCACCGTCATGGTAGAAAATATGGTTATGTTTGCCGCCTTGAAGAAGTTTTATATAGGGGTGTTTTGTAGAGAGAGCTGTCTCTGCCACCATATCAGGCTCTATGGAAAATAGCAGGCGGAAGGCTTGGGGATGCTCTTCAAATAGAGCAAACATCAACTCTTCCCAAGCAGGTTTTATCTCTTGGATTGCTTCAATATCCTGGCTTGAAAGTGCCTCTTTGAGGGCTTGGATGGTCTCGACAACCTCCTCTTTAAACTCTCCTAAACCCTGGTAGAAAAACTCTTTACCCAGTTGATCGTTAAGCCGGATTGCATTTTGAAACATGTCCAGCTTTTCTGCGATGGTAAAAGCTTGGCTAGCGTCTCCATTTTTAAGAAGAAGGTCTGTATACAGTTGGGAGAGACGATGAATGAATGGGGTTAAAACCTTGCCAGAACCTCTTGTTTGCAGTGGCGGCGGTTGAGCTAGGAGTTGGCTGGCGGCCTTTTGTAAAAGCTGTTCAGACTCTTCATCGTTCTGGCTGTTTTCAGCCTCCAATAGAGACAAAACCCAGCCGCTATTTGACCACCCTGCCTCTGACAGGGTTTTGATCTCTGCTGAAAGTTTGGCAATTGCGGCTGGCTTTTCTGCTTTTATTGCATAGATCATCTTATTGAATTTAATGTTTATCAGATGATTTAACCTCTCCTCGGTTGAGAAAGACTCTATGCTGTCAACCATCTTCTCCGCCTGGGTATAAAGTTGCCAGCCCTGGCTTTTCAGGCTGAACAGCCTATGCCAGTTGCTTGCTGAAGTTGTTATATTTTCACTGCTTTTTGTTGTTGTTTTTATCTCTGGCAGGTTATGAAGTAGATATGCACCGTTTGTCAGGGCGAAAAATACCGGTTTTTGTAGTGATTTATCAAGACTATCTATAGTTTTGGTTTGGCTGAGCCTTTCAACCAGCATCTCAACAGTTAATATGTCGATATTTTTACCAGATTGGATAAGAGCTGTAGCGATTTTTGAGATATTAAAAAGGTTGCTCCAGGTTCCGTAAGTAAGGTGGAGCTTTTCGGTCAATTCCAGAGAGTCCAAACTACTTTGCAGGGCATAGGAAAACAGCCCTTCCTTATAAGCCAGGGTTGCAGTGCGATTTAGTGTCACCGCTTTTTCAGTCATAATTCCCGGACTGTCCTCGTTGTCATCTGGGTATAGAGCAAGCTTTTTTTGGTAGAACTCTAGTGCTGGCTGAGTAGCATTTAATGTTTCATAAGTTGATGCGACAAAACCAAATAGTAGCTTCTCTTCTCCTTTGCGGTCAAAACCCAAGGCAGCATCAGAGCCGTTGTCACCCAAAGAGAGCATGAAGTTGAATAGGCCCTTTCCCTTTTTTTTGCCAATATGACCATGTTTGTCCAGCAGTGCCAAGCTGTTTAGATAGCTATCAAGAGCTTTCTTAAGTGCAGTACGGTCATGCTCTTTTTTTAGACCGGCTTGATAGAGGTTAAGACCTATATTTCTCTGTAGAATGGCAAGATTTTTGGTCTCGCCAAGGTCAATATTTCCCATTAACGCCTGGGAGAAATAGTTAGCAGCCTGGGCGTGGTTTGCCAGGGTTTGATGGGTGAGGGCAAGACGTTCGAGAATCTCCAGACGTAATCTTTTTTTATCTTCAGGGACAACGTCCAGTGCTTTCTTATATTGGCTGACAGCCTCTTCACCTCGATCGGTTTTAAAACAGTTTTCGCCAAAGTTTTTATGGAACATAGCCCGGGCTTGAGGGTCAAACAGCGGACGGTTACGCTGTTGCCACTGCTTAAAATATCTGTATGACTCCCCGTGGTTTTTCAAGGCGAAAAATACATTGCCAAGATTGAAAAGCAGGTGGGACTCAAGTTGAGGTGTTTTAAGTGGGTCGGTCAACAAAAGGGCGATCTGGTAATGTTTGGCAGCCTGCTCAAGGTGGCCCTTGCCGCCATGATAGACGGTCTCAAACTGCTCGTGGCTCCAGGCGAGGGTTTGGTGAAAGTAGGGGATATCAGGCCGTTGTTGGGCTGCTATCTCCAGCCGTTTTATTATGTCGGGAAAATCTGGGGATTTTTGATATGTTAAAGCCAATCCGTAACTGTAACCATAAACCGGGTTGTCTGGATTGTCTTTTACAAGTTTTTTATATTTTTCAATAGTTTCATCTGTCTGTCCAAGCATGACCTTGGATGCTATATATGCCCGGTTGGCTTTAACATGGTTGGGATGTTTTTGTAGAATCTGAGACAGCTTTTTTGTCGCCCCTTTAAGGTCACCAGCATCCCTAAGCTTTATAGCCCCATCCACCCGTTGTAAAACCATCCACTGCAGGGCCTTTTTTCTCTCATCATGGTCTATTGCCTGGCTAGTGGTAAGAGTTTGGTAGGTATCAGCAGCCAGTTCATGCTCTTGTAAGTCAGAGAGAATCTCCCCTTTCCACCATAGTGACCTTGTCACTTCACTGCTCTGCTCAGGATAAAGTTTGCCAACCTGGGTGAGAAGATCTACCGCCTTTCTGCTCTCGCCGTTATCCTGGTATATCTGCACCATACGCAGATGGGTCATCGCACCTAGTTTCTTCAGATCCTGGTTACGTTTGACCAACTCCCTTAAATTGGCAATATTCTGTTTATAGTTCTTTCCGTTTTCAGATATAGCTATGGACTCGACAATAGCTTTCATACCCCATGATGTGGTTTCACCAAAGGTTCTGATTACATCCATGAAGACCTTTTTCAAGCCGCCATCATCATTAAGATAACGGTAGACCTTGCCCCGGCCAAACAGGGCCTTGGCTCTTATCTCGGGATCTTTAAGTTTTTCAACTTTTGCAAGCTGTGAAATTGCGGCAAAAGAGTCATCAACGAGTAGATACAGCTGGCTGGCCTCAATGTGAGCTGTTCCTGCAATCTGATCATTTTTTATCTTTACCCTGCTGCCGATTTTTAAAATCTCATCTACTCCATTTGCAACCAGCTTTTTAAGATCTGACCGACTTGTTATAGATTTGATCTTGTGGATTTTAAGTGCGGTTGTATAAATCTTTGCCAGGGTTTTAGCCTTGGGCCCTGGCTGTGCCATGATCTGCTTGATAACCTCTTCAGCCTGGGAAAAGCGACCGTTATCCCTGAGTTTTTCAGCATATGATAAATTTAATGAGAGACGCTGCTCATGACTCATTGCTCCCGGATTGTTTACCAGGTTTCTCAATAGCTGAAAGCCCTTTTCATTCTCGGAAGAGGCAAAAAATGCTGCAGCTTTGATCTGGGTTTGAATAGGGTCAATGTACTGGGATAGAAAGGCTTCGATATCCAGCTTTAGAATATTTGCCTGGCTAAGGTTGCTGTAATAGAGAGACTCTTTAGCCGGTGTTGGTTGCAGGTTGAAGCCGTTGTCGGCTGTGAGTTGATAGATGTTGTTCAGGGTTCGTCTGGTTGGGTTGAACTCAGCCATCCAGATACTTGAGTGGTCTTGGGTGTCGATCAATCCGTCATGGTTGCTGTCGCTGCTATAACGGGTGAAAAACAGCCTTTTACCAGTTGCAAATCTTGGCGATATTGTTAAACCTGGGTAGTTGGTAATGGTTTTTGTTATACCGTTTTTTGTTGCGACAAGTTTTCCCTCCTTGGCACATATCAAAAACTGTTGTGGAGCCTGGCTGCAGCTTGATGCACCATCCAAGATAGTATGTCTTTTGTCTGTAGATAGATTTAGACTTACCACCTTCTGTGTAGAGTTGGATGATGCTAGCTGAGTGTAAAAAATTGCACTTCCATCCTGGCTCCAGACCGGGTTTGTTTCTCCATATTTAAAACCGGTTAGCTGTTTTTTCTCTCCAGAGATCATATCCAGCAGGTAGAGGTCGCCACGGGTGTCGGTTCTGTATGCTACATAGACCAATTTATTGCCGTCTGGACTTAAAGCCGGGGCTTCATCTGCTGTTGGGTGGTTGGTTAGCTGTTTAGGTATTGGATCTGCTCCTGGTGATAGATCTTTAATCCATATATCCCGGTTGCCTGATCTCTCAGAGACAAAGGCGATGAAACGCCCATCAGCAGAGAGAGATGGAGAGAAATCCAGAGCCGGGTGGTGTGTGACCTGAGCAGCATTAAGACTATTTGTTATAAAGATAAATGCAAAAAACAGGGCTGGCAGAAGAGATGCCATCCAGTTTTTGTTGCCTGCTATTCCTGGTAAATCAATAGGCTGTACCATGTGCGTGTTTTTATATACTGTCGCCATGTTTACTCTTTGGTTTGCCATCTGCCGTCCTCCATCTGGATTAAAACCCCAGGGGAGGCTTTGTCTCGGTTCATGGCAGAAAAAATCGTCCTGACCTTGGCAAGATCTTTTTCTGATAGAGTCTCGTCGGTCTGGATGATTCGCTCCATGATTACATTGCGGTCAGCATTCTCTTCTTTAACCAGGTTTTCAATAAAAGGCAGAGATTTTTTATCAATTTTTTCTTTTGCCAGCAGGGTCACACCACCTTGATTATTCTCACCGATCACCCCAAGAAGCCTATACTGCTCAAGGTCATCTCGGTTAAATGCTGCACGCTGCATGGCCCTTATGACCACCTTACGGCTCTGGGGCAGAGGAGTCTGCTCTACCACTTTGCCCTGCGGGTCTATACCTCTAACCGAGGTTAGCAGGACAATCTCTTGCCCTAATTGGGCATAATTGCCAAGTATCTGGTTTTCCAATGCAGTACGTTCATCTACTAGAGTTACCTCAAGTAACGGGCCGCTGCACCCTGTTAGCAGGCCAAGCAGAATAGAGTAGTATGTGATCTTTAGAAATCTTTTGCTAATAAAGTGGCTTTTCATCACTATCCAGATCAAATTCATCTGCTCCCATGGTTTCTAATAGGTGGGTAATCTCTCCAACCGGTGCTAGCATATCTCTAATTTGATCAAAACTACCAAGAGAACTTATTGGAATACGATCAATTTTTAGCGAATCAAGCACCCCTTGGTTAAAGTCTATCTGCATCTTAACGGAACCTTGGGCTAATTGGAAATTCAATTTAGAAGGGTTGGCATATCCAATATTAGCCCGGGCACTGACTATCCCAGGGTTGCTCTGGGTTGGGTCGAGATAAAGAAGTAATTGATTGAGGGTTTCTCTACCTATTTTTGTTATGATTAAGTGAATCTGAGTCCGTCCAAGATCAATCAACCCAGTGTTAGGGTCAAATCGCAGGGTATTGCGACTGACAAAATCGACAACGCTGTCGGCTTTAATTCGATCATCATGTGGCAGTAGCTCGTTTATATTCAGGCCAACCCCCTCCAGGTTGAGATCTATATGTGGAGGTTTCCCGCCTTGTACTGTCAGGCTGCCACCTAGATTTCCATCTAGTATGGATAGGGTCAGGTTGTGGACAAAAAGCCGGTCGTCACGCAAGCCGATACGGCCACTCAGCTCTTTGATGTTAATACCAGCAACCTTAATAGCCTCTATCTGAAACAGTTTGTCGCTTTTTCCATAAGCTACCTTTGACGACGGCCGCAGGTTAACAACGTGGGCATAGTTTTTTTTCACCTCTGCCGTTGTTCCAGCCGGAATCAAGGTTTTGTGAAGAAATATCCTGCCATTGGCCTTTTTAACGGCAAGGTCGTCTCGGTTGATTGAAATCTTGTCAGCTATTATGGTGGTTTTAAAGTCTATGGGGCCATTTTCAGTTTTTAACATGGAGATAGCTAACTCACCAACACCTTGCCCAGTAATTTTTTGTGAATCAAGAAGAGCTTTATGTTTGTCAAAATCAACAACTAACCGGTTTTTTAGATCTATAAAAAGTGGCTTTATCATAGCCATTATTTTCTGCTGTTTATTCGGTTTCTGCTCTAAGATTTTATGAAAGCCGCTTATGGTTCCAGTTGACGATAAGCTAGCACCGGAGTACCCGGTTTTTAGCTCTTTGATGGTCATATGGTCTGTGCCACTGCTTACCAGATCAAGTGAGAGGTGTGGTAGGTTAATGGAGGATATAGGCAGGCTATCTTCAGGGAGAGTCACCCTCTTGGCAAGAAAATTGGTTTTGAGTTTTATCCGCTGATTTATGCCGGGAAGCATAGATAGTTTCAGGTCTAGATCACCCCTGGAAAGCTGGCTGTGGGGAAGTTTGTAGGAGAGACCTTTAGTGTTTAAGTTGATCTCTGCTTTCAACGGGACGCTACGTTGGTTCCAGATTTGTAGTTTTTGTAAATCTCCCTGAACTGAGACAGTAGCCCCAACTTCTCCTTTTACCCCTGATTCAACAAGGATTTTTCTCTTATCAACCACAACTCTGTTACCAAATTGATCCAGAGCCAGTTTTTTTAGGTTGAGGTTGGCCATAAAAAGCTTGCTTTTGCCTTTAAAGTTTCCGCTACCGGAGATATCAACCATTTTTCCGGCTTTGATTATCAGAGAGTCAAGATTATAAAACTCACTTTTAAGATCTTCACTTGCATCAGCCAAAACAGTAAAATTTGGTAGTTTCAGGCTGCTACCCTCTTGGGCCACCTCAACATTGTCTAGCTTAAGTGTGAGATGCTCTTTAAAGGTGAGTTGGCCTTTCAGGGTTTTTTTACCGCTCCAGGTCATGTTGAAGTTATTAAATTTAACCTTTTGCTGCATCTCCCCAAGCTCTAAAGATAGAGGTCCGCTATTTATTTGGCCTTCAGTGCTAGCCTGTAAAAGCTCCATTTCCGGTGTGAAACTGGCTCTTCCTTTTGCATTGATCTGACTTGATTTTGGGGATATCTCAAACTGTAAACCTTGCAGATAGTTTTGGGGAATCTTGTCTAATAGAGCTTTTGCAAATACATTGGCATTAACCTCTCCAGAAACCGCAAGCCCCTTATGCCTGGTTGCTTCAGCATTCGCAGATACTTTGATAAGTTTTTCAGCTTCTAGTTCCAGTTTTTCAATTTTACCGGACAATTTACGAAAATCTCCAGAGCCGACCAGAGCCATGGTGAGTGGAAAGTGTAGTTTTTTGGCTTTGGCAAGGTTGGCAGAGACAATCTGTTTGGCTGAGAGATCCAACCGGGCAAAAACCGGCCCAGCTAAATCAATGCTGCTTGTAATAGTAGTGTTGATACCAGTAATTTTGGTCTGTTCAAACTTTCCATGGCTGTTTTTGATGTTAAGCACTACATCTAGAAAATCTGGTTGGTTTTTACTTAGTTGGATATTGTTTAGTTTAATCTCTATTAGCTCTGACTCTATCTCAGCCATCAGGCCTGGCACAAGCAAAGAGAGTTGGTTGAAATAAAACCCAGCATCGGCACTGCCCATAAAACCATCTTTTGTCATGGTTCCGGTAACCTCAACTTTAGGTGTTAGGGTTCCCTCAACTGCTAGCTGCTTATGGGCTTCTGGTAGCCAGGGTTTTATTGTAGCGAGTAGGGGAGCGAGGTTGGCTTCCGAGTTGGAAATTGTGCCGTGGATGGCTGGAGTTGTCATGGCATTTTGAACTTGTGCGGCAAGATTTAATTTTAGTAGTTGGCCCAACGCAATTTTTAAGGTTTTTAAGTTGACTACCCGGCCATCTAAATCCCCGTTAAGATCAAACTCCATATTAACTGGCACCTCGATCTTCTTCCCAGTGTCAGAAAAAAGCAGGTTATCAATACCAAGCCTTCCCTGAACCGCAACACCATCAGCATTTATTGCCAGAGATGTGTTTAGATGCAGATTTTTGATATGTAGGGTTTGGTTTTGGGAAATAATAAAATCTATTGTAAAATCATCCACTATAAAGGCGTTAAGGTTGATATGCATTGGAACTATAACAGGGGGTGAGGCGGGTTCAGGTTTTGTCTTGTCCTGCTCCTTACCTCCTACAGATACCAGTTCGTCAATTTTTGCTTGGGAAAGTTTTATATCGCCGCCGCTGAGGCGAATTTCATCTATTGCAACCCTGCCATGGAGCAGATCAGACCAGAATATTCCCAAAAAGACTCTCTCCAGGCCGATAGTTGGTTTTTTTTGTTGAACCCATTTAATCTTTTTTAGCTCCAGCCCGGAAAAAAAACCAAATTCTATGGAGTCAATAAAGATATCTCCTGGAAGTTGCTTTGAGAGCAGTTGTGTGGTCTGCTGGCGGAATGGTTCGGAAGAGACTAAATATTGGATAAGTAGAAAAGCGGATATGATTATTGCGGCTATGGAAATTGAGATAATTTTTAAAAACCGCCGCATGGGTTATCCGACCTTTTTTATGTTTTTAGAACAACCGGAACAGTTTGAATAATATGTTTATTTGGCAATTAAGTCAAAGACTAAACCGTTAGTTGCCTGCCACTATTAGTCACTTATAGCTACCTTTAATGGAAAAGGAATAAATTGCCGTATGTTTATGCAATATGAATCCATGATATGCACAACATTCTGATTTTTTAGCGTATTTTAAGTTGGAGTGTTTATTGCAAGTCAGAAAAACAACTTGTTAAAATTAAATGTTGAGGAGTTGATCCAAAATGATGATCCAACAAATTGGTGTTTTGCAGAGTTATAACGCATTAGCTAACAGCGGTGCAAAGGTAACAAATAAGGGTGGAAGTGGGGCTTTAACCAAACAGCCTCCAGTTGAAAGCGATGTTGATATAGAGCCGGAGAGTAGAGTAAGAGAGTCTGACTCAATCAATTTCTCAGTTGCTGGTGCCGGTGCCTACGCCAATCAGGTTCTTCGTGACAATACTATTGCAAAGTTGAATGGATTGATGCAAGAGCTAGATGGAAACGCCAAACCGGTTGAAGAGTTGGACCCGGCAGAACATACCCCGGAAAAAACTGCCGAATATATCGTCTCCATGTCCACAAGCTTTTATGAAATCTACAGCCAGGGCCACCCTGATTTAGAAAATCAAGAGGCTCTTGATGGTTTCGTTGAGCTGATATCTGGTGGTATTAAAAAAGGTTTAGAAGAGGCAAAAGAGCTTTTAGAAGGTTTGAACGTCCTTAATGGTTTGATAGAGGAGGGCATTGATAGCACCGACTCCCTGATTTGGGAGAAGATGAATACATTTTATGAAGATAAGCTAGCCAGCTTTGCCGTAGATGATGAGCAAAAACTGGCTATAGCAGCATAATCCTGGTTATTTGCGACGTACGAAAAAGAAATCTCCTCCGCTATCATCCAGTCCAGCATTTCTGATGTCAGAAAACTCTGGGGTCTGGTTTGAGTTTAGAGCAATAGGTCGACGGATTTTTACAAATAGCTCAGAACCATCAAGCACAGCTCTGTTCTCACTGAGAGCTTTAAGAAATGCCGATGCAAAAACAGAGTGGCCGGTAGAACTACCTTGATCCATTACCGGTTCCAGACCGCCTGAGGTCAAAACAACCCTCGCTTTTTTCTTGGTCATCTTGTCGTAATAATTAGGTTTTTTTTGTCTAATGCTCAGGCCGCGAGTAAGGACTCCAGAGTAACAGCTATCAGCAACAATCATAGCGTGATTGGCCTCCATAGCTCTAAGCTCTGAGGTTATGGAGGCAATGCGAATCCAGTCTACGTTGCTGCCCTCTTCTGCATCAGATGGTAGCCAATAGCCCATATCAGCATCTTTATCCTGCCAGCCATGGCCAGCATAATATATTAAAAAGTTATCCTTTTTTGTCAGCTTCAGGCGATATTCTGCCAGAGCTTTCAGAATCTCCCTGCGTGTAGGGTCAAGAAGTAGTTGAACTTTAAAATCATAAGACTCTTCCAAAATTTTTGCTATCGCTTTAGCATCTTTTCTTG
>JADFZU010000022.1 GCA_015232365.1 Magnetococcales bacterium
TCTGACTTAAAAAATCCTCCAGGGTAAAAGATGATTTTGCCAGATTTTTCTGAAGTTTAGCCGCCTCGTCTAAATCCACCTTCTCCATGGCGGTCTCTACCAAGGTGAGAACATCGCCCATACCGAGTATTCTTGATGCAACTCGCTCAGGATGAAACGCCTCAATACCGGTTAACGCTTCACTAGTACCGATAAATTTAATTGGTTTGCCTGTTACATGCCGGATAGATAGTGCTGCTCCGCCTCTGGCATCACCATCGGTTTTGGTTAAAACCACCCCGGTAAGGCCAAGCTGTTCATTAAAACTCTTGGCGACGGTAACCGCATCTTGCCCGGTCATGGAGTCAGCAACCAGCAGAGATTCTGTTGGATTGACAATGTCACGAATCTCTGCCAACTCAGCCATCAACTCATCATCGATATGGAGTCGGCCAGCGGTATCAAAAAAGAGCAGGTCATAATTGCCGTTCCGGGCAGAATCCAACGCTCTTCTGGCTATATCCCGTGGGTCTTCAGTTGGCTTGGTGGGCATAACATCCACACCTGCACCGGCACCAACTGTGACCAACTGATCCATAGCTGCAGGACGGTATACGTCCAATGATACCAGAAGAGAGCGTTTACGGTTTTTATCAAGCAACAGTTTAGACAGCTTACCTGTAGAAGTGGTCTTACCTGACCCCTGCAGGCCCACCATCATCACCACTACCGGCGGTTGGGTAGCAAGGTTTAGCTCGCTATTGACATCACCCATCAAGTGGGTCAACTCATCGTGGACAACTTTTATGACCTGCTGCCCAGGAGTCAGGGAGCCTAACACCTCTTGCCCAACAGCCTTCTCTTGCACCGATTCGATAAAAGACTTGACCACGCTCAGGCTTACGTCGGCCTCCAGCAAAGCCCTGCGCACCTCACGCAAGGAGTCCTGAATATTTTTTTCGTTTAAGGAAGCCTGGCCTTTAAGTTTTTTAAAGACCTTATCAAGTCGGTCAGAAAGGGAATCAAACATGGCCCTATATCTCTCTTTTTAATAAAATTATTACGGTCTGCTTCCGGCGACGACCGGCAGTTCAAGCACCCGCCACTCAGATATGGAGCCAGCAAACAGACGTACACTTTTAAAACCCAAACTACGCAACAAAAGCCAGCTTTGCGATGCTCTATGTCCGGCTTCACAGTAGACTATTATCTCCTGGTCAAAATCTTCTACACCAATATCTTTCAACATCTCTAGTAGTTGATCCCGGTCTTTTAAACGCATATCTCTGGGACCACGCAGAGTTTGTGACCACTCAAAATGCTTGGCTCCTTTGATATGACCCCTTGGTGCTTTGATGGTATCGCCAACGTACTCTTTTACCGTTCTAACATCAATAATCGCACCATCCCATCCACCTTGACTGGCTCTATCCACCTCTTCTGCAGTTATCTCCCAGCTACTGTCAGGTTGGGGTAAAAACTCAACAGGCTCGACCACTTTAATCTCTTGCTCCATAGGTCGCTGCTCTTCATACCAGCGCCCCAAACCACCATCAAGGATCACTCCGTCAACAAAGCCCAGGGTAGCCAGGGTCCATATCAATCTGGAGCTATCAGTGCCACCAGCAACATCGTATGCCACGACCTTACTATTGGGGGCAATCCCTAACTGTCCAAACAGTTTTATTAACCGATCTGTACCAACCCTTGCTCCTGCAACACCATCACGCATCTCTGCAATCTGGTTATAGGCAAGAAGTGTTGCACCGGGAATATGAAATTTAGCAAAGTATTTGTCGCCACCGACCTGAATAATCCGCAGATCAGGATTTCCCAGGTTGGCCTCCAACCAATCTTGACCAACAATAAAATCTGCCATGTTTGCTGCTCTGTCAGTGGAAGGGTTTTCTAAGGTTGATTGATCAATAGACATTTAAACACCGAACTAAATAGGGAAAAACAGCCTTTTAAAATTAGGATTTACGGCAGTAAGCATAAGGTTTTTTACTCAAATGTCTACCACCTTTGAAAAACCGAGCTATAAAACCTACGAAACGGCAGTTGGAAGTCCATGCATATTACATTCTATTGATTGTTGTGCCAAAAGCCTGCTTAGAACTGACGCTCTATGCTAAACCTTCTCCGGTGGCTTGGATTTTTTTGGAAAGATAAGTATAAACTCCACCCCCTCTTCCACTTTACTATTGCACTCAATTTTGCCGCCCATGGTCTGAGTCACAAGATTATAGACAATGTGCATTCCCAACCCACTTCCACCACCACTTCTGTTAGTTGTAAAAAATGGATCAAAAATCCGCTGCCTGTTTTCATCTGGTATTCCAGCACCATTATCTTTATAGGTAAAGATAACCTGATCATCTGTACTCTCAATATTTATCAACATTTTCCCAGACTCAATATTTTTAAAACCGTGGATCAAGGAGTTTTCGATAAAATTGGTAATTATCTGAGAAAATACCCCAGGATAACTATTACACTCCAAATCTTCTGGACAGTTTACAGATACTGTATGGCTTGTATTGCGGAGACGGTGATCAAAACTAATCAAAACCTGCTCAATATATTTTTTCAGATTAAACTTCCGCTGGTCTTCACTGGCTTGATCTACGGCAATCTGTTTAAAACTGCGGATAAGTTTAGCGGCACGGGTTAGGTTGGACTCAATCATGCCTGATGATTCAATAGCTTCTGCAAAATAGCTGTCAAGATCAGACTTTTTCATCGCCTCATCTTTAAGCAGCTTATCAGCCTCTTTGCTCCGTCTATGGAGATATGATGCAGCAGTAATACCGATTCCCAAGGGGGTATTTATTTCGTGGGCAACCCCGGCGACCAATCCTCCAAGGGCAGCCATTTTTTCTGCCTCAACAAGCTGGCTCTGAGTCCTTTTAACCATTATCAAAGATTGTGAAAGTGCTCTATTTGCCTCCTGCAAATGATCTTTATGTTCGGCCTCCTTCTTCCTGGTGTAGGTTATCTCATGAGCCAAAAGACGAAACTGCTCCTTCATGACCTGAAGCTGGTCGCCACCTTCAGCTTTTGACGGCTCCAACCCCAAAAAATCACGGGAGAAATGCAACATCTCATTGGTAAAACTTTTAATATGACTAACCAGCCAGATCACAATCATCAACGTCAACAAAACCATAACAATATGAGCTACAGCTCTTTGAGTGCGACCAGCAGAGGATATTTGAGCGTTAAGTGTTTGAATTTGGGAAATTGGGATCAAAGTTGCAAACTGGACAAAATATTCTGATAAAAAACCGTAATCAAAAAATGATTTCTCCAACATTAAATATTTATCAAGAAGGGTGTTTACCGTAACTCCAGAAGGGACTAGGTCAGGGCGGCTACTTGCGACCACCTTTTTTCCTTCCTGATTTAAAAAGACCAAAACACCTTGTGATTTGGTTTCAAGCTGCAAATTAAGGAGAAAGTCATCATCAATTGCTGTGACCAAAATTAAAGTGGCCCTTATCTGCTGCTCTGCTCCTTTTAGGTTGACTTTGGCAAAGATAAATGGCTTGTCGTCGGCGACCAAAATAGTATTTCGGTCCTCATCTCCTGCCAGCCCATTTTGCAATCCTGGTAGCAATGAATCCGGCAGCTTACCCATACTATTTTGGAAAATATCCCTGATTCTATTCTGCGGATCAACCAATAAAAAATGGCTGGAGCGCACAAGCCCCCGTATAATAGAACGTTTTGGCAACCATTCAGGCTGTTTCAATATGGAGGTTTTGACAATAACATCCTTATCATCTGCCCAGTTTTTCTCTTCCATCTTCTCGATATATTTCCAGAACGCCACCCGATCCACCAACAGTTTCCCAGCCTGCATCTGGACACGGATATAGCCATCAAACGTCCCCCAGTTGGACTGGGCACGCTTATGCAACTCTACCAACAGATAGTCGTTAAAAATCTTTTTTTGCGATTTAGTCTGAAAATGGTTACTGATAATCCAAAAAACCACTCCAACAGTGACTGTTAGAAGCAGAGCCTTCAGGGTTAGAGATACACTCTTTTTCCAGAATAGATGAATCTGCGAAGTTAGTGATAGGCCAGATCCCATCAAGGTTCACCAATCAACTCATTGTTTTTGAACTTCCAGCCGTTATTGCGTAGCTCTACAGCAGAAACCAGTGAAAACACCGCATCGGCATTCTGGCTTTTTTCGCTAATAAAGTTAACCAGCTCAACTGCATGAATGCTGGCTAAGTTTGGACTATCCCATGTGGTGATATTATCGACTCTATAGAAAGGATATTTACCCTTGGCAACAGTAGCACTATCATATGGTGAAATATTATTTATAGAGACAACTTTTGGAGAACCGTCATTTTTAAAGCGGGTTAAATTCCACAACACCTCATAACCGATGGCCCCCTTATACTCTGCCACCACAGATATCATGTTGGAAATCTGTCCCACCTCGATTAAAGATGGGGAGAAGAGGTCTTCATTATCGAGAATAGAGCGCCAATGTCCGGGCCGGGTTTTGCAATGTAGACGGCCAATGGGGCGTACTGGCATATTAAACCTTTTTTTTTCTGGGGCTGGGTCTATCTGGTTCCAGTTGGTTATTTTACCACGAAAAATATCTCTGACCTGTTCGGTAGTAAGATTCTTAACCGGATTCTCTGGGTTGACTAAAATTGCCAATGCGGCGATACCAATAGTGTGAAATGTCAACCCTGGCAACCGGTCAGTAAAAGATGGCGGGCAACAAAAACCGGCTATGTCTACCTGTTTTTTGTTGAGCAACCCCTCAGAAGTGCCACAAGTTCCCTCTCTTAGGGCTATATCCAAACCATGCTTTTTGGCATAGGTTTTAATCATTGGTAGAAAGGTTGGGTATAGATGCTGATCAAGAGCAACCGCAATATCGGCACTCTTGGCCCACGTATCATATTTTATAGGGGTGTTCTGCCACACTTCTGATTTAACCATACCTTTGTCAGGGTTGGTAAATTTGACAAATAAATCATGATCACCGGCTAAGAGAAGTGTAGGAACTACTATCTGGAGCAACAAAAAAACTCCGAAAAAGAACCTTTGTGCCTGCATAATATAGCTCCCCAATCAACAGGTTAAATTACTGAAATCCCAACCTTCTCCAGCATAGTAGTTAATTTTATCAACGGCAAACCCATTAAAGCACTGGGATCATCACCTATCATACGCTCAAACAGGGCAACTCCCAAACCTTCAGACTTAAAACTACCAGCACAATCATAAGGCTTTTCCCGCTGAAGGTAACCCTCAATCTGCTCTGCACGCAAATGACGGAAAACAACTCGAAAAGGAACTACATCAAGCAAAACAGTGTCAGCAACCCCATTGGAAATATAGCAACATAACCCTGTTAAAAAGACAATCTCTTTTCCCGAAGCCATGCGTAACTGCTGAACTGCTGCTCCGTGGGTACCTGGTTTTCCGGTAATCTTCCCGTCCATCACAGCTACCTGGTCAGAGCCAATGACCACTGCACCTGGGTTAAGTTTGGCAACAGCCGAAGCTTTGGCATTTGCCAGCCTTTGCACCAACTCTTCTGGAGACTCGCTATTAATGGGGGTTTCATCAATACCAGGGTTGGCAACGGCAAAAGGCACTTCCAACCGCTCCAACAACTGGCGACGGTAGGTTGATGTGGAGGCCAAAATCAGTTTGGTTCTTCTCATGGAGTAAAACGATAACTGTGCATTTTGTAGTCAACACTACCTGACCAGTTAGGCGGAACATTGGTTGCATCTACTACAAACACTCTTGATGCTCCAGGGGCCAGAGTCTGGACTTTATCACCAAACAGACCACCTGATATAACCAGAGGATTAACCCCACGAGCCAGGACTGTATTACCCCTACCATCTAAAAAAATAATATCCAGCTCTACCTCTGCCAAAAAAAGACTACTCTGGTTCTGGACTCTGGCCTGAACGGTCTGCTCGTTGTTATCGCCTTTTTGTACCTGCAGACTATCAATCAAGACCACTCCCGGTATATTCTCTTTTTTACCGACCTGCGTGGAGTCACCAGCAGTATAAACCACCTCGCCACTAGGAAGAACTGGCCTATTGACTCCGCCGCTTTTAGCACTAGCTACAGGGGTGGGGGCTGATTTTTCATTCTCCTTCTCATAATCATCAGAGTAGGGAATCGGGGTAAGGTCGGGAATTTTTTTAACCAACAGCTCTCCATAACCGGTTAAGACCACCATCCCCTTCCGGGCTTTTGCCTCCTCCTCCTCTATCTGGGCTTGACTCTTTTCCGGGCCAGAAAAAAACATGGCAACGACAATAAAAATCAATATAACAACACCAACTATTGCACCAGCAATAATTATCTGTTTTTTCTTCTTTTTCGCCTTGTCATCAGCTTCACTGTCGCCTTCGCCATCAGACTCTTCAGCCTCGTCATCACCATCCGCCTCTAAAACTTCATCTTCTTCAAGTTCGGATTCAGCCACTATAGCCTCCTATAGACAAATTAATTATCTATAATTCATGTAATATTCAGAGCTAGGAACAGTAAAAATTAATTATTATCTACCCACTGCCTGGCGTTTTGAAACAGCCTTAACCACGGCCCATCCTCTCCCCACTGCTCACCCCACTTACCAGGATACCAACTGTTGCACACAGTTCTAAAGGCTCGCTCTGGATGAGGCATCATAATAGTCACCCGTCCATCTGGCGTAGTAACACCACCCAACCCCTCTGGGGAACCGTTTGGATTGGCAGGATATGCTGTAGTTGGCTCACCTAGGTTATCCACATAACGCAAAGATGCCAACCCCTCATTGCGAACAAACTCCACCCCCCCAGGAGATCTGAACTCAGCACGTCCCTCTCCGTGGGCAGAAGGAACTGGAAATCTTGAACCGGCCATCCCTTTAAAGAGAATTGATGGTGATTCAGGTATCTCTACCATAACCACACGGGCCTCAAACCTGGCACTGCTATTACTCTTGAAGTAGGGCCAGCTAGAGGCTCCAGGGATTAACTCTCTTAAATTGCTCAACATTTGACAACCGTTACACACCCCTAAAGCAAAGGTGTCTGGTCTTGCAAAAAACTTAGCAAACTCAGTGCGTAAGATAGGGTTGAAAAGAATAGATTTTGCCCACCCCTCCCCGGCTCCAAGCACATCCCCATAAGAGAAACCACCGCAAGCTGCCAAACCTCTAAAGTCACCAAGAGAGACTCTTCCGGCAAGAAGATCTGACATGGTAACATCAACAGATCTAAAGCCTGCTCGCTGAAACGCCGCCCCCATCTCCACATGACCATTTATACCCTGCTCCCGGAGAATAGCTACCGAAGGCCGAACATCACTGGTAGACTTCGGGGCTGTTTTAGGGTCAAAAGTTAGAACGGCGTGAAGACCAGGGTCGGCCTCATCAAGAATAGTATCATACTCCTGCTTGGCACAGTCCGGGTTATCACGCATGGCTTTGATACGCCAGCTTGTCTCACTCCAGATCCGCTGCAAGACTATACGGCTTTCTTCAATAACTTGCCGACCATCTGCTTTAAAAACTATCATATCGTCACTACGCAGAGAGCCTATAACAGCCAGTTTTCCAACTCCTGCCAACCGCTCCAATACCAACTCCCGGTCAGCTTTTAAAATCTCAATCACTGCTCCCAACTCTTCACAGAAGAGTGTCGCCAGTGGAGGCACCCCTAAACCGTCCAGACTGATCTCAACACCATGGCGGCTGGCAAAGGCCATTTCACAGATAGTTGCAAACAGCCCGCCATCGCTTCGATCATGATAGGCCAATATTTTACCATCACTGTTCAACGATTGAATAGCGGCAAAAAATTCAACCAATGTTGCTGGATCGTCAACATCTGCCGACTCACTACCCAACTGCTTATAAACCTGAGCCAGACAAGAACCGCCAAGACGGTTTTTTCCAGCCCCCAAATCAACAAGAATCAGTTCGCTATCTTCACCATTACCCTTTAGTTGTGGAGTTAGGGTCTTACGGATATCTACAACTGGGGCAAAAGCTGAGATTACCAGTGATACTGGAGCTGTAACCGCTTTATCGACTCCAGCATCCTGCCAGACAGTTTTTAAAGATAGAGAGTCTTTGCCAACCGGGATACCGATACCCAGTGCCGGACATAACTCCATACCTACTGCTTGGACAGTATCGAACAAATTGGCATCTTCACCGGGGTGACCGGCCGGGGCCATCCAGTTGGCAGATAGTTTTATATCTGAAATTTTACCAATCCTGGCTGCTGCCATGTTGGTAACCGCCTCACCAACCGCCAGCCTGCCAGATGCAGGACCACTAATCAGAGCCACCGGGGTTCGCTCACCCATAGCCATGGCCTCTCCGCTATAACCGTTATAGTCTCTAGCTGTAACAGCAACATCAGCCACCGGAACTTGCCAGGGGCCAACCATCTGATCACGGCAGACCTGACCGGTAACACTCCTGTCGCCGATGGTGATCAAAAAACCCTTATCAGCTACAGTCGGCAGAGCCAGAACCCTTTTTGCCGCTTCCTTTATATCTATTCCATCAAAAGAAAACTCAGGCAGTTCAACCATCTTCCTGGCAACTTTTCGCTCCATCCTTGGCGGTTTGCCCAGTAGTGTATCCAGATCCATATCAATTGGCGTGGTGCTGGCCGCTTCATGGGTCAAGACCAACTGCCTCTCTTTGGTGGCATAACCTAAAACCGCCCAGGGACACTTTTCCCGAGCACAAATATCGGAAAACATCTCACGATTTTCAGGAGTTATAGCCAGCACATAACGCTCTTGAGCTTCATTACACCAGATCTCCATGGGTGACATGCCGGGATCATCGTTGGGTATATTTGCCAACTCAAAGCGACCACCAACTCCACCACCGTGGATTACCTCAGGCACAGCATTGGAGAGACCACCAGCACCTACATCATGGATGGAGAGAATGGGGTTTCTCTCAGCCAACTGCCAGCAGCGGTTGATCACCTCCTGGCAACGTCGCTCCATCTCCGGGTTTTCACGCTGTACCGAGGCAAAATCAAGATCGGCTTTTGATGTGCCGCTTGTCTGTGAAGAGGCTGCACCACCGCCTAAACCGATCAACATTGCCGGTCCACCAATCTGGATTATCAGGCTTCCCACCGGAATTTCCAGTTTATCGACAAAATTGGCATTGATATGCCCTAGACCGCCAACAATCATTATCGGCTTGTGATAACCACGCACCTCTTGGTCAACCTGCTCTTCATAGGTACGAAAATAACCGCCCAGGTTGGGCCTGCCAAACTCATTGTTAAAAGCTGCTCCCCCCAATGGCCCCTCAAGCATAATCTCCAACGGTGAGACAATACGGTCTGGGCGACCATAATCAACCTCCCAAGGCTGCACTGCCCCCGGTAGCTGTAGATTGGAGACAGAAAAACCGGTCAAACCAGCTTTTGGGTTGGAACCACGCCCCGTTGCCCCCTCATCACGAATCTCGCCACCCGACCCGGTAGCAGCACCAGGATATGGAGAGATAGCTGTAGGATGGTTATGGGTCTCCACCTTCATAAGAATAGCTGTATCTTCATCGTGATAGGTGTACTCACAACTCGAAGGATCTGGATATAGCCTTTGCCCCGGACCACCAACCATTACCGCCGAATTATCGGAATAGGCGATTAGTGTGCCAGCAGGGGATAACTTTTCTGTGTTGCGGATCATGCCAAAGAGGGTTTCACTACGCTCTACGCCATCAATTTGCCACTTGGCATTGAATATTTTATGCCGGCAGTGCTCAGAGTTGGCCTGGGCAAACATCATCAACTCAACATCGGTGGGGTCACTGCCGCGCTTTTTAAAATAGGTGATAAGATAATCCATCTCATCTGCTGCCAACGCCAAGCCAAGACGGCTATTTGCCTGAATTAGAGCATCCACACCCTGAGTTAAAACCGGAATAGACTCCAAGGAACGGGCTGAATGTTCAGCAAAAAGAGCACTAGCAGCAGCAAAACCCAAGACAACCTCCTGGGTCATCCGGTCATGGATTTCTGGGGTGATAGCTACTACATCTTGGCTGTTTATAGTTGGAGAATCAAACTCATAAGCTATGCCACGTTCAATACGGTGGATCTTCTCCAATCCACAACGTTTTGCAATTTCAGTGGCTTTTGTAGACCATGGTGATATAGAACCAAAACGGGGGACAACCACTAGAGGCTCGCCACTGGAGCCAGAAGTTTTGCTAGCTTCTGCACCGTAAGTCAGTAGAGCAGACAGAACATCCTGCTCTTTATCTATGAGGGAGCTGTCCAGATCTAAAAAGTGGATAAACCGTACGGAGATAAGAGAGAGCGAGGGGACAAGCCCCCTCAGTGTCTCGGCTACTTTGTCCATCTGAAACCCAGAGAGGGCAGCCCCTCCAGGCAACACTTGGAATTCACGCTTGCTCATGAAATCCCCATTGAAAATGGTGGATGGTATTGTAAGAACTAATTTTGAAGACCCATGCGTGCGACAACCTCCTGATAGGCCTCTTCTACCCCACCAAGATCACGACGAAAACGGTCTTTATCCAACTTTTTGCCAGTTTCCATATCCCACAAACGACAGCTATCCGGGGAGATTTCATCGGCCAATACCAAGGTATCTGGGTCACTGCTTAAGCGACCAAACTCAAGTTTATAATCCACCAGATGGATACCAATATTGGCATAGTAGCCCATCATTACATCATTAATCCGGTGGCTCATTTCAATTATCTGATCCACCTCATCGTGGCTGGCCCAGTTGAAAACATCAATATGGTCAACGGTGATAAGCGGGTCATCCAACTCGTCGGACTTTAGATAGAACTCAATAACCGGACGGGGCAGAACCGTCCCCTCGGGAATCCCCAGTCTTTTTGACATAGAGCCAGCCGCCCGGTTACGAACAACCACCTCAACCGGAACAATCTCCACCCTACGCACCAACTGCTCCCGGTCATTAAGCCGTTTCACCAAATGGACAGGGATACCAACAATCTCAATCAGAGCCATCAAGCGGGATGAGATTAAATTATTCAGAACCCCTTTGTCAGCAATGGTTCCGCTTTTGACTCCGTTAAATGCTGTTGCGTCATCTTTAAAATATTGAACCAGTAGGTTTTCATCATCAGTGGCAAAAAGCACTTTGGCTTTGCCCTCATAAAGTTGGTCCCGCTTTTCCATTTTTTTATCAGTCCTCTAAAAGTTTGCTTGAAAAACATCTTAAACAAGAAAAATATCCAGCCTAAACTACTGTCTGTTCTAAAACACCGCCACGGCGTACCGGACGAACCTCCACACATTTACCAGTTTTTGGCTCAAAAGTCACTACCGCACCACAGAGAGAGCCTTCAGAATCCATTGGCTGGAAACGGATGGGAATCCCAGTTAAAAACCTCGGCAGAACTGACTCCTTCTTCATGCCAATTATAGCATCATAACAGCCAGTCATGCCAACATCAGACATATAACCTGTACCGCCAGGCAGCACCCTATGGTCTGCTGTTGGTATATGGGTATGGGTTCCAAGAACTGCAGTTACCCGACCATCAAGATGCATACCCATTGCCACCTTTTCCGAGGTAGCTTCAGCATGGAAGTCAACAATAATAGCATCAACATCCCGGCCAATCACCGTCTTTTTAAGATAGTTGTCTGCTGCTCTGAACGGACAATCAAGTGGCTCCATAAAGACCCGGCCAATAATATTCAGCACTCCAACCCGCACCCCTTCTCGGGTGGTAAACACCCCACTGCCAAATCCAGGTGCACCTGAAGGGTAGTTGATAGGTCTGAGCAGTCTACGCTCTAAGCCTATGTAAGACTGCACCTCTTTATGCCGCCAAATATGGTTGCCTGATGTTATCAGATTAATACCATGGGATAAAAGTTCCTCAGTAATATCCTGGGTAATGCCAAGCCCACCAGCAGCATTCTCTCCATTAGCCACAATACCAGAGAGACTATAATCGTTGCGAACTGATTTAATGTGGGTGTTTAAAGCTCGACGGCCTGATTTACCAAAAACATCCCCAATAAGTAGGACAGATATATTTGTTGTTTCTGGGTTTTCCACTTTTTCTCACTTATTAAAAACATATATTAAAGACCATTTTCTAGCACGTTCAGCACTTTTGTACAAAGATTAGCAAAAAAAATCCGGGCTGGTTATATGACCAGCCCGGATTACTTTTTACAAAATTACTCTGATTTTTAAGATCTATAGACTATAACCACGCTCGTCATGGAGGGCGATATCCAGACCCATTGTCTCCTCCTCTTCGTTAACCCTAAGACCCATAATCGCCTTGACTATGAAGAGGATGATGGCGGTTGCGACTGCACAGTAGATTGCTGTCGCAACAACTCCCAAACCCTGCGCCCAGACTTGACCGCCGATTGTGGTGATGCCGTCGCCAAAACCAGATCCGCCATACTCGGTTGCAGCAAATACTCCTGTCAATATCGCTCCAACAATACCGCCAACACCATGGACACCAAAAGCGTCCAGCGAGTCATCATAACCCATCATTCTCTTCAAGCTGGTTGCACCCCAAAAGCAGACCACTCCTGATGCACCGCCTATTACTAAAGCTCCCATGGGGCCGACATAACCAGAGGCCGGGGTAATTGCTACCAGACCACCAACTGCACCAGTCACTATACCAAGTGCACTTGGTTTGCCGTGGATGAGCCACTCGACAAACATCCAGGCCAAAGCAGCAGAAGCCGCTGCAATCTGGGTAACGGCCATAGCCATTCCGGCAGTACCATCAGCAGCCAACTCACTGCCAGCGTTAAAGCCAAACCAACCCACCCACAACATGCCTGCACCCATAACTGTCAAGGTCAGATTATGAGGAGTCATATGGGTTTTTGGATAACCTTTACGCTTGCCTAAAATGATGGCTGTAACCAGACCAGCGATACCAGCATTGATGTGGACCACCGTACCTCCGGCAAAATCCAACACCCCATGGGAACTCATCCAGCCACCACCCCAAACCCAATGGCAGACCGGAATATAAACCAATGTAACCCAAGCTGTTAAAAAGACCAGCATTGAGGAGAACTTCATACGCTCGGCAAATGCACCAACAATCAGTGCTGGAGTAATAATGGCAAAGGTCATCTGAAAAACTACAAAGACGGTCTCAGGAATAGTGCCGCTTAAACTATCGACGCCAACCCCAAGTAAAAATGCCTTACCAAGACCACCAACCAGCCAGTTAGCTGAACCACCATCACTAAATGCCATACTGTAGCCGTAAACTGTCCAGAGAACTGTCATCAGTGCTGTAATTGCAAAACATTGCATCAAAACTGAAAGAACGTTTTTTGACCGCACCATACCGGCATAAAAAAGTGAGAGGCCAGGTATGGTCATAAACAGTACCAACACTGTTGATGTAAGCATCCAGGCGGTATCTCCTGAGCTTAATTTATCTTCTGCCATGGCTAAAGCTGGAAAAAGCAGTGCTACTCCGGCCATACCGAGAGTGCCAGCCCGTTTTGTCAATATATTCATAATTATTTGTAATCTCCTTGTTTTGTATTGCTCGTCAACAACAGCCTATAGAACAGAAGGGCCACTCTCTCCAGTACGGATTCGAATTGATTTGGCAATGTCTGTAACAAAGATTTTGCCATCACCTATCTTACCGGTACGGGCCGACTGTTGAATAACTTCTAGAACCTGATCGAGAATATCGTCATTGACTGCTATCTCAATCTTAATCTTGGGCAGAAAATCTACCTGATACTCCGCTCCACGATAAAGCTCGGTATGGCCTTTCTGTCGTCCAAAACCCCGAACCTCAGATGCTGTCATCCCAGTTACACCTACAGCAGTTAATGCTTCACGAACGTCATCCTGTTTAAACGGTTTAATAATGGCGACTACCCATTTCATGATATTTTCCTCTTTCAACAGTAAATAAAAGATATTTTCAGCAGCTCAACAGTCTGCACACCTATACTATGGCAACTACGATGCCACAATATGAAGTGTTTGATTTTGCAAGATAATCACAAAAAAGCACCTGAGTTGCTTCGATGATTTTATTAAGGAAAGATTAAAAAATAGGCAACGATCCAGAGATGGACAAACACCAGCACAAAATTTAATCACAAAGGTTCATTAAATATCAGGTGTGAGACTTCCTGTGTCTTTTTGATTGTGATAGAGTATGGTATTTAGTTCTATCAACAGCTTTCTGGCACAACTGCCAGAAGCCTATTTAATCTTGGATGTTTGACATGAGCAAAGCTCGGTCTACCTTAATATCTTCTCTGGCCTCATCTAGCTGGACTCTCCTTCTTCTTGGCCTCTCCACCTTTGCAGGATATGAGGTTCTCAAGGTAGTTGAGGTCTCTGATCTTCCGGGATTGCAACATCTCCCGGCATTTCTGCTTACACCGTTAACCACCCAAACCGAACACAAAATCATAATTACCCTGGCGGCGGTTATTATCGGTTTCTCGGTTCTGTTTCTCTTGGGTTATGTCTTTAAAGCACTGATTGACTCAATACGTTTGGCCTTTGTCACCAGAGAACTAAAAGGTGCGAGAGAGAGCGGGATGCTAGAGGACCCAGCCAGTGTATTAACTGAGTGGCACTGGTCTGCTTATCCACTGTTTTCCAGGCTCTGGAGAGAGTTTGCCGAAAGTCTCCACCGCCAACCAAACCCAAAGTCTTCAGCAGAAAATAGAACGGTCCAGTACCGGTCATCCATGCCTGCTGAAATAATTTTTAACAGCCAATCTCTGGTTGACATACCACTGCGGGTTGAGTTTTTCCGCCATCTACCGGGAATTTTGACCGGGGCAGGAATTGTCAGCACCTTTGCAGGTATTTTGGTCGGCCTTACCGAATTCAATCCTGTTGTGGAAGCTGAACTTGTCACCCAAGAGCTGAAAAATCTTTTTGTCGGTGTCTCCACCGCTTTTGTCGCCAGCTTTTTTGCCATTTTTACGGCAATTATCATTACTGTCATTGAAAAGCTGATTCTCCATTGGCGTTATAGTCAGGTGGTTAAGCTGCAAGCCTTTCTTGATGACTGTTTTAAAGCTGGTGCAGAGCCGGAATATCTTGCCAGGATTGTAGAGAATGGTGACACAGGCATGCAGCACCTGGAGGCCGGGCTTGAAAAGCTGGCAGCCTCTCTAAAACAACCGACAAATTTTAAGGAAACCGGCAATACCGAAAATTTAGAGGCGATGATTGTTCAACTGAGCGAAACCCTGGCTGTGGACCGCAAAGAGACGGTGCAGGCTTTGGATTTAGCAATCAGGGAAGGATTTGCAGCTCCACTACGGGTTATCTCCAAAGCTATTGAGCTAAACTTGGCTGAACAGGGCCGCCGCCAAGAGGAGATCCGCAAACTTGAAAATCGCCTTGCCGGATTTGGCGAACGAATGGATGTCGCCTTACGAGAGCTTGCCCGTGGTATGAAAGGCTTTAATGAGGCCATCGCCAAGCTTGACGAAAGCCATGGAGCAAGTATTGAGAAGATCTCTACCACCATCTCCAAAACCAGCCATCATGAGAAGAGCAGCCCCAGTGCAGACATGGCCTTTTTCAAAACTATTGCCAATGAGTTAAAAGAGCTTCGCAACAATCAAAATCAAGACAAACTAGAGAGTAGTAAACAGTCGGAAGATCTGGTCATTGATTTTAGCAACCGACTGCAAGAGACCCTTGCCTCCTTTGCCAGGCAACTGCCGTCTCAAGAGGGTATGGAGCAGCTATTAGATCTGTTAAAGCAGGGTAGTAACGCAGGAATTACTGAAGCCAAGGATTCAGCCCAGTCTATTGTTAAAGCTATTGAAAGTAGTGGGGATAAACAGGAAAACACCATCTTGAAGGCCATGCATGATTTAGAGGCGGCTACCGCTGCCAGGCTTCAAGACTCCACCAAAGAGATAACCCAAACTTTCAAAGAGAACATCAACAGACCTGCTGATGGGGTTGGTAATGAGATAAAAGAGGCGATGGCGGCAGTAACAAAAGAGATTTTATCAGCAGACAATGCACCGTCAGCCGATGAGATAGTCTACGCTATCTCCAGTGCCAGCTCTCGACAAGAGGCAGTAATGTCCAACATTTTAAAAGCGTTGGAGAACAATATTAATAGCAGACCAGATTTCTCCCCCCAGGATATCGCCAACGTAATAACCGATAGCGTAAATCGTGCCGTGGCTGAAAGCACTGATGGTCTTAAAGATGCGGTAACAGACGCTGCACTGGAGATTTTAACAGCAGATGACTCTGCATCAGCCCTAGATATAATTTCAGCTATCAGCAGTGCCAGTGCCAACCAAGAGGCTCTAATAGCCGACATTCTCAAAGCATTGCAGGCCAAGCCTGATGAAAAGCCAAGCCTATCAGCCCAGGAAATTACTGCTGCCATCAACGACGGCATAAACAGAGCCTTGGCCAACCAGCATCAAGAACCTAAAGAGACAGCAGGCCAAGATATAATTGCTGCTATTGATAATTCCAACGCCAGACAAGAGACACTAATCTCCAACCTGCTACATACGTTGCAGAGTCAAGCATCAGACAACCCCAACCTCTCTGCCCAGGAGATTACCGACACCATCACCAACGCCATAGCAGCACAACGTCAAGAGCCTCAAGATATATCTCTGCAAACCAATATTGAAGACCACACGGAAGAGGATTTTCAACTGGCCCAAGATATAATTTCAGCTATTAGCAGTGCCAATGCCAGACAAGAGGCCCTGATGTCAAAGATGCTTGAAACGTTGGAGGCAAAATCTGCTGCCAATCCCAACCTTTCGCCTCAAGAGATTAGTAAATCCATTACCGAAGCCATTGAAAGTTCTATGGCCGATAGTTCAGACAAGCTAAAAGATACGGTAATGCAAGCAGCACTAAGTGTTTTACCAACAGACGACGGCCCATCAGCCGAAGAGATAATCTCTGCCATCAGCAGTGCCAGCACCCACCAAGAGACTCTGATGTCTCATATGATTCGTGCCTTGGAATCTGCAAACGCTGCCACCAACAACCTTTCAGCCGAACAGATCAGCCAATCTATTGCCGACAGCGTTAACAGTGCTATGGCCGAAAGTTCAGCAGAACTGAAAGAGGCAATTTCAGAAGCGGCAATGGAGGTTATGTCCCTTAGCGACACCCCGCTCTCAGCAGACGAAATTATAACTGCAATCGGTAATGCCAATAGCAACCAAGAGAGAATTATGGGCAGGATTCTCCAAACATTGGAGAGTAAAACAGCAGAGTCACCCCAGGTATCAGCAGATGAGATCAGCCAATCCATAGCTCAGAGTATTGATACTGTCATGAGCGACAACTACGACGGCATTAAAAAGGCAGTTAAAAAGGCTATAAAAGAGACCTTTGCTGACAATAATGTTCCATCAACAGAAGAGATAATAACAGCTATTCAACTTGCAACTGCCCAACAAGAAGATGTGGTTAATAAAATCCTCAAAGAGGTGGCGGCGCAAACATCTGCTGAGATAAAAGAGTCAGCCGGAGATATTACCGAATCCATTGCCGAAACCATCAACAATGCCATGACTGAAAACTCTGATGAGATTAAAAAAGCGGTCAAAAAGGCAGCTAAGGATATTTTAAACCCTGAAGGCCAACCAAGTAATCAAGAGATTCTTACCGCAGTTAATGGGCAGGCCGCAAAGCAAGAGAGCACACTTAGCGACTCAATAAAAGATATGACTGAACAGACATCAGCAGCCATTAAAGAGTCGGCAGAGAACCTTGCCAATAATCTAGAAGAGAGTATCAACAATGTTGTCTCTGAAGGTTATGATGGGATAAAAGCTGCTGTTTATGAAGGCTCCAATGGTATTACCGAAGCGGTTTCTGCTGGGTTTGATGGTATAAACAGATCAGTTGCAGATGGCTATCAAGATGTTAAAGAGGAGGTTTACGAAAAATCTGAGGAGATTAAAAAAGCTGTCTATGAGGGGTTGGGCGATGTCAAAAATGTTGTTTCTGAACAGTCTGACGGCATCAAACAGGTTGTTGCTGCCAGCTCCATCGGACTTAAAGATGTTATCTCAAATGCCACTAAAGAAATTATTGCTGCTAGCGGAGGAGAGAATTTTAAAGAGATTCTGGATAAAATGCACTCATCAACCGATAGGCTGGAAAAATATATTGCCAAGACTTTTCGGGATCTTGATGCAAACAACAGCAACCGGCTTAAAACCTCATCACGAGAGATTGTCTCCAGCCTGGGTAAAAAAGTTGAAGGCTCCACCAAAGAGATTCTGGTTGCAACCTCTCAACCTCCCGCACCAGATGCCTTGCCCAGCCGGGAGTTTTTAACCGAGTTTAAAGACCACCTCAACAAACTAATCGTCTCCCTTGCCAACCGTATCAATCATGTTGGTGGCCGGGTTGCTGACGAGCGTAAAGCATTAGAAGAGAACCTTAAAGTCCTTGAGATATCTCTGCAAACCATCACCGAAGCTCAAGGCAAGCAGACTAAAGAGCATATGGACAATATTTTCTCTACCTCCCAAGAGCATCTTAAGAGCGGCATATCCCAACTTGGCGGCAGCATTCAAGATGAGCTTAACCAGCTCCAGAACCTTATCAAAGAGACCAGCGGTGATCTATCCACCCATATGAAGAGCCAGCAGCCAACAACTCAGCATCACCAACAGCAAGAGGAGACCATTAAACGGCTGGAGAGTGAGTTTAAATCCACAATGCATGAACTCAACACCAAACAGGAAGAGAGCCTCAAAAACCGTGAACAGGAGTTGATCGGCCAGGTTTTGGCCAGCAACAACAAGGCAAATGAACGTTTACAGGCATCAATTAAAGAGGAGATTGCTGAAACCAAGCAGTCTATTGCAAAAAATATTCAAGAGGCCCGTGAAGAGCAGAGTGCAGAGAGTTCTGAGCTTTCCCAGCGTATATCTCTCATCTCCAACATATCAGACAAGATGTCTAACAGCGTCTCTGACATTACCGCCGGACTTGACCAACTGCGTGATAAGGTGACCACCGAGAAAGAGGTATTAAACTCAACCATGAAAGGCTGGGTTGATGATTTGGCATCCACCAACAAGGCTGGAACCAAGGAGATAGCCTCGCAGATCAAAGGGGTTATCGAGCAGGTTGATAATCGCCATGACGGTATGATCAAAACAATCAACAAGCTAAACCACGGTATGGGAAATGACCTGAAAGATATGAAAGAGAAGATTCTAAAGAGCGGCATGGACAGTGAAAGGAATTTGGCTGAATCTCTATCAAAAATGGGCCAGGGAGTTGAAGAGACAGTTCAGCGTACCAGTGATGAGCAGAGTGCATACATTGAACTTCTTGGTGAACGCATGGAAGCCATGCGTAGAAAGTTACGGGTTAAGTAAAATATATGGGTAAAAATATTGATAAGAGCCAGCTTAAAATGGCCAGAAGAGTTATTGAAGATGTAACCATTCCTTCACGGCCAAAAGTTATGCTGGACATCTCCCGTATCTCTGAAGGCGGTGAACCTGACTGGAGGAAGTTGAGTTATCTTATTCGTGGCGACATGGCTCTGGCATCAGCAGTTCTTCAAAAGGCCAACTCCTCCCGCAGCAAAGGGCAGGATAGCATAGCCTCTGTAGAGAATGCGGTAATTATGTTGGGCTGGCACAAAACCAAGGAGCTACTTGAAGAGATGTTCTTCAGCCACTCCTTGACCAGCAAGAAAAAGCTTGCCCAGGAAATTCGTGAGCAGGGGGTTATTACCGCAAATGCAGCAATGTGGCTGGTACAGCGGATCACCACTATATCACCCCATTTTCGTACCGGCTGCTACCCTCTGCTATCCCTTGATCAAACCTATATCTCCGCCCTGTTTTTAAATTGCGGCATGATCGCTATGGAGAACCACTTTCCCAACTACAACAAATTTGTTAAAGATATAAAACAGGATATCAATAGCAACCTGATTGATGCAGAAAATAGAGAGTATGGAACCAACCATGCCCTCGCCGGTTATTTGATGAGCAAAGTGTGGAAACTGCCAAAGCCGGTCTGCAATATTATCCTCGACCATCACAAAGCAGAAATTTTCAACAAGCCCGGCCAGAAGGTGAAGAACCTAAGATTCACTATTCTACATGGTATTATTTTTATTGTCGGCCATCTCCGTGGAGAGATATCTCTGTCAGAGTGGGAGTTGATTGAGGACAAAATTCTCACATTTTTTAACATTACCCATAAAGATATCGAAAAACTGGCTGTTGATTTACAGACAGAAAACTTGGACGTAACTCAGTAGACGGATATCAATGCCACGATTTATACCCATAATTCGCAGAAAAACCGAGACAACGGAAAACCCGTTTTGGATCAGTTATGCCGATCTAATGACCGCTCTGGTTATCCTGTTCCTGGTTATTATGAGCATCTCTATCGTCGCCATCTCCTCTCGACCAATTGTCGAAAAAAAAGAGCGTGATACTGAAATCAATGCTATTTTCGACCAGCTTGAAAAAATGGCAACAGCTAAAAACCTTGGTTTGAACATCAACCGCATCAACCACACCATAACATTTGGCAAAAATGCCCAGTTTAGCATTGATAGTTATCAACTTTCACCTGAAGCCCAGGCAAAACTCAGGGCTTTTGTCCCTATTATGCTCAAGGTAAAACACTCTGCAGAGGGCAAACGATGGTTAAAACGGGTTCACATTGAGGGTTATACTGACGAGACTGGTAGCTATCTATATAATGTCCACCTGAGCCTTAAAAGAGCCGAAGCGGTTATATGTGCATTATTCTCTGGAAATCTGCCAAAAAGTCTGGAGAGTCAACTGCAACAGCTACTGATTATTGATGGAGCATCTATTACCGGTATAAAAGATAGTTGGGAGGAGAGTCGCCGGGTAGATGTCAGGTTGGAGTTTCGCCAACCTGGAGATAGCAGCCAACCCACTGCCGTACCAAAAATGCCTCTGGGATTCTGCGTCATCGACCAACATGATGAGACTACAACAGAGGCGGAAGCTTCTGAACCTGCGGTTATTGAACAGGTAAAAGATAAAGAGCCTGAACAGCCTGAGACAGAAAAGGTCAAACAAAAAATAAAATTGAAAAAAAGTGAACAGTAGTAGTAAAAAAAGCAGCATATTTGTGTTACACTCAAAATTAATTAGTGTTAATCTAGATCTTAATTATATGTGAGGTGTTTTATGAGGAGTATTATAGGTAAATTCAAGTTGGCGCTTGCACTCTTTGCACTTGTCTCATTTGGAGCTGTTAATAATAGTTCTGCAGATTGGGGTGGAATTGTAAGCTATCAAGAGGATGTCTATCCAATCATCCACTTCCGTTGCCTATCCTGTCATGGTGAGGGTGATGTTGGCACTGTACAGAGTGGCCTGAACCTCGAGACCTACGAAGGGCTTATGAAAGGGACAAAACATGGTCCGGTCGTAATACCTAAAAACCCTCTGATTAGCAACTTAAACGTCTTGGTTGAAGGGCGGGCTAAAGTTCGTATGCCACACAACAGAAAACGGTTGACCCCTTGTGATGTTGAGATTCTCCATCGCTGGGTACAACAGGGAGCAAGAAACAACTAATAAATCTGCTACCCTGGAAACTGCTGTTTCTATAATTATTCCAGGAGCCAGCTTGTATATAACTTAAGCTGGCTCCTGGCGTGTGGAATAAATGCCAAACAGATGGCAAATATCTGGCAAAATTCTGTCATATTTTTTTGACTCTCTTCCTGCAACAGCTCTACATTACAAATTTTCGCCCAAACCCACTCTACAAAACATTTCTCAAATAACCCACCAAAACCATTGAATTAACTACATAATTTACGTTTAAACCAACTTAGAAACGCAACAAAAGAGAACAATTCAAACTTTCACTCTCATTAATGGCACACACATTGCGTAAGCTAGAATAGTAATAGAGCTTATAATTACTTACAGAACGCTTATTGCAGTATAAATTTAAGGAGCTTTTGAGATGAAATATGTAGTGGAACTATTTGATGGCCGGTCAGTGCGTGGAATGTTGGTTGCTCAAGACCAGTTGGCTAATCTTCTTTCTAGCTTGGATCAACTAGACCCAGCCCTTGGAGTTATTGTTCTTGACGTAACCCCTGAGCATACATGGCGGGCAAACCAAGATGCTCAAGCAGAGCCGATGCCAGCTCTTAGTTCATTTGAGAATATTGACAGCAGCCGCCGGACTCCAGTCGACCAGATGATGGTATAGTAAAAGCTTGATGGAAAAAGATATAAGCAAGCAGGATTAATGCTGTATGGCTTATATTTATCTCATCGACTTTGATATTAAGTTGTAGATAGGTACGGCAGTTGAGCGTAGAAAACTGTGCAAAATATTTTAAATAAATATCTGCACATGTGAAAGCAAGAACAACTGCCGAACCTAGATTACAGTGTCTGTACGGTCTTCAAAAGTGATTCTGACTGACCAGTTAGGTGCATGTCACCCATTCTATATAACATCTGCTCTTCCTTGATGTTGTGCTGACGCATTACCACCATTAAGGTTGTGGTGATTTTGGAGATAGCTTCGCTATCCTCTTTATCAACGGCATCCTGCATATCTACCAGCAGACCACGCATCTGTGTATGCTCCATACGCATTACCATTGTCGGCCCTTGGGTCATGCCTGTCGCCTCCTCAAAGGCAGGAAAAAAACCCTCCTCCTCCATGGTGAAATGGTGGTTCATTCCTAAAATAAACTCAGCAAAATTTTTCTTGGCTTGCTTAATGTCGCCTTTTTGGGCCGCAGCTTCAACCATTAAAAACAGCTCATCACATCGCTTATGATCATTGGTAAAAAGTTCTTCGACACTTCGTGGTGCAACTTCAGGCTCCAACCGGCTTAGAGCCACCCGCCAACATGTTGGGCCATCTTCCAACGGAAACCAGTCAAATTTACCCCACTGTTTTCCTTGTAGAGATGGCAGCAAAACTCTTAAATCAAAATCTGCAACTATTTCTAGAGCACAATTTCCAGAAAGGGCACTGAAAACAGTCTCTAACTCAGACTGGGCCTGCTCACTACTCTTTCCTGACAAATCCAAACTATCACCCATTTTAAAAACTACTCCTCAAAAATCATGTACTATTGGACAGATCAAACATAATATTAGTTGAACAATATAACAGCAATTTGCTATTGACGTATTGATAATAGTCAATAGAAACTCATTTTTATACGGTTTTTCAAAGACAAAAGCCAATTTAAGTTGGCTTTAAAGGATTACAACATGTTCTCAACCTCAGGCCTAAGTATTGACCAAGCTCCCCCGCTCCACCTGCCAATGCGTTTTTTTGCAACTGGTCCATTTTTTCTACTTTTGGCCGGATTGACATCTATTTTTTTTGCTGAGAATCTACTGTTAACCCCACTTATGCCGGAGACCGTAGCTCTGGTCCATTTAGCGGTGTTGGGCTGGATCTTAATGACCATGTTTGGTGCTATGTATCAGATGATTCCGGTCTTGGCGAGTATTACGGTTCCAAAACCAGGACTTATTCCATGGGTCCACTCTCTTTTGATAATGGGCGTTGTAACCATGGCCTTGGGAATTGCCACAGATATTCACCCTTGGATGTTGCTGTTTGCCTCCTTGGGACTGGGTGGTAGTATTGCTCTATTTGTCATCCCTATTGCTATAGCTCTTTATAAAACCCCGACTAAACATCCAACAGTTACCGCCATGCGTATCTCTCTGATCTCATTGATTGGAGTTCTAGCAATGGGGGCACTCTTTCTTGGAGAGTACTCCCACGGTTTTTATGATTTCAACCGTCAGGCTTTGGTTGGCGTCCATCTGATATGGGGGCTGTTTGGCTGGGTCGGGACTTTGATTATTGGTGTTTCATTTCAAGTTCTGCCAATGTTCTATATGACTCAAGAATTCTGCACAAAACGGGCATCTACCGTCCTAAAAGCATGGGGTGCATCCCTGCTGCTCATACCACAGGTTCTATTTTTCACACCGGAAAACACCATGTTATTGGTCGGTGCTTCTATTCCTGGAGTATTGGCCCTGGTTATTTATGGCGTCACAATTAAAAACATGTTGGGAAACCGCAAAAGAGTCCGTATAGATCTGACCTACCGCTTCTGGATGTTTGGTTTTACTGCTGCTTTTATATCTCTAGTCCTCATGGCCTGTTGGCCGGTTATCGATGATGAAAAGCTGCGTATTATTTTTGGCATCTTCTTTATTCTAGGCTGGGCAACATCGATTCTATTTGGCATGCTGTATAAAATCATCCCATTCTTGGTCTGGTTTCACCGTTTTAGCAGAATGGCCGGTCTGGTTAAAATCCCCATGATGGACGACCTTATGCCAGAAAAGCTAATAAAACTCCATTTTCCACTTCATCTATTAACCACAGCTACATTTATTCTGGCGGCTTTTTTCGATATACACCAATTAACCATGCTAGCAGGTGGAGGACTGATTATCTCTGGCGGAATACTCGCCTACTCCATCTGGTTTGCCCTATCCATTGTACCGCCAGAAGCCCCAGAGGTTCCTGATTTTGAGTCATTTTTCAAAGATATGGAAAAAAAGCCTGTGGATGGTTGAATACACTATAGAGCGTCATAAACATCAAATTTATGATAAAAACAAATACCTCTCCTATATATTGAAATATTTTACTGAATAGATTTAAGGCTAGCCATCAAATCACGCTGCTCTAGTACATCCAAATATTGACGGATTTTTTGTACATATCTGGTTGGCTCAGAGCCACGGGCATAACCACGCTTCAGGGTGGTGTGGTATTTCTCTTGGGATAGTAGAGGCAGAACGGTGCGAAGAGTGTGCCAATGGTTTGGATCTTTGCCAAGACGGACGGCTAACTCCATGGCATCAGTCAGATGGCCTGGGCCTATGTTATATGCAGCAAGGGCAAACCAGGTCCGGTCTGGTTCGTGTATAGTATCTGGTAGTTTACGGCGAATGTTGGCAAGATATTCAGCCCCGCCAAAAATACTCTGCTTAGGATCAAGACGATTTTTAACACCAACCCAGCGTGCCGTATCTTTTGTCAGCATCATTAAACCACGAACACCGGTGTAGCTTGTTGATTCCGGGTCCCAGTGGGACTCCTGGTAAGATAGTGCAGCCAGCAACTGCCAAGACGTTCCATGCTTTTTTGCCGCTGATCGAAAGAGGTTCTCATAGGTCGGAAGGCGGTTTTTTATCCGGCGGAGAAAAAGACGGTTGTCCACATAGTCGTAATCTTGGTGGTAGGAGTCAAGATGACCATAATAACGTTCGTAGATAGCCTCCAGGCGACCACTTCGCTTCATCTGATGAAACCATGCCGTTAATTCCCTGTTTAACAACATCGCCCGTCTAGGCATAACCCAGCCTAGAGACATGGTTGCCCCTATAGGAAATTTAACAACTAGCTCAGGAAAATAACGTCGATTAATAGAGACAATATTTGACTCTGCTATAGTACAGTCTACATCACCAGACCACACTTTACCCAAAATCTGCTCTGATGATAGCTCGGGAGCGACAGACCAGGTAAGGCCAGGAACAATTCCTTTAAGCCTACCTAATAGATCAACGCTGGCCGCCTCACCCTCAACAACAAGATCGACCATTGCCAACTGCAATAGGTTGCTTGGCCTTCGGCCGCCACGACGACAGACCACCTGCTGGTCTATCTCCTGATAAGCAGGTCCAAATCGGAAAGCTTTCTCAGGATCGGGAAAGATGGCTATGCCGGCAGCAGCTATATCAGCATCACCCTCACGAATGGATTCCAACACATCTTGCCGGGAATCTAAAACCTTGAACTGCACCCTGACCCCAAGATGCTCCCCAAATGCTACCGCAAGGTCATGTTCAAAACCGACTATTTTTTGATCTCGGCCTTCATAATAGGTGGTTGGCGTATTGCGGGTAACAACAATAAGGGCCCCTCTCTCCCGAATTTCCTCAACCATGGGACGTTCAAGACGCAGGTCGCAACTAGAGATCATAAGCACAGTGCTAATCCCCAATATAAGACTTCTAACTTGATGCCCTGTCCAGCCCATAAAATTATCCTGAAGACATGTTGACCTGCACCCTTTTTGCACCCCAATCACCAGGTTTTTCGGCAAAGACCCCGGCACAAGGCGTTGAACATCTTTTACAGCAGCCATCTTCATCAAGATGCCACCTGCCTAGCTGATAGCGAACCCGCTCTATAAGGAGCTCCCCACAACTGTGACAGTAACTACTCTCACACACACTATCTGCTATATTACCAGTATACGCATACCTAACACCACTTTCCAATGCAATTTGCCTGGCTTTAGCTAATGTTTTTTGTGATGTAGGAGGAGTCTGCCCCATTTTCCATGCCGGATGAAAGGCGGAAAAATGCATGGGAACATCTGGGCCAAGCCTATCGACAACCCACTGGGTCATATCTCTAAGTTCAGGCTCAGAGTCGTTCTGACCAGGAATCAAAAGAGTGGACAGCTCCAACCAGACTGAAGTCTCCTTTTTTATATACTCCAAAATTTCCAATACCGGCTGCAAATGACCTCCAGCCAACTTGCTATAAAATGCCTCTGAAAAAGCTTTTAAATCAACATTGGCGGCATCCATAACAGGAAAAAATTTTTCAGCCCCTTTTTCGGTAATATATCCAGCAGTAACGGCAACAGATTTAATCCCTTGCTCCCGACAGGCCAAAGCGGTATCGATTGCATACTCTAAAAAAATCACCGGATCATTATAAGTATAAGCAACGCTATGGCTGCTGGTCTGCTTTGCCGCCATGGCAATAAGCTCTGGCTCAGCTCGATTGGCAACTGTATCCATCTGCCGGGATTTGCTGATATCCCAGTTTTGACAAAATTTACAAGTCAGATTACACCCTGCCGTACCAAAAGATAGAACCGGAGTGCCGGGGTAAAAATGGTTTAGGGGCTTTTTCTCGATAGGGTCAATACAAAAACCACTTGATCGGCCATATGTTGTCAGAACCATCTTATCGCCAGATCTGGCCCGAACAAAGCAGAGACCTCTCTGCCCCTCTGTCAACTGGCAAAAGCGGGGGCAGAGGTCACACTGTATCCGGCCATTATCTAGCTGGTGCCAAAAGCCTACATCCATACCTATACTCCTAATTTATCAAACATCTAACCTAGTATTCTCTATTGTTAACTAGATATATGCAATAGGAATTAAAGGGAAAACCATTGCATTTACGAAATATTTATGCCTAAATATCGTTTCTTTATATGTTCTTTTTTTTGACTAAGCGTATATCCTGACCATCACATAGAAGGAAACTAAATAAATGGAAGAGACGATTAAGCTAGTAAAAAAAGCAATTGCTGCCGAAGTAACTGCTAGTGCTTTTTACTCCTTAGCATCAGAAGCTACTGAAAATGATGAAACTAGAATGGTATTTCTTGAATTATCAACTATGGAAGATGACCATGCCCAAGAGCTAGTTAATAAATTCAAGACTCTTTTTAGTGTTAGTGAGTTTGATGGCCAAGCCTACCTTGATGAGTTGATCAAAAATGATGCTGGTGCTGACATTGAGCAGACAGAGATTATCAATAAAGGTACACCACGGCAGGTTCTGGAACTTGCTATCTCTATGGAGAATAGAGCACAAGAGACCTACGCTACTTTGGCTGACGAGGTTGTTGAACCAACATTCAAGCAGTACTGCCTGGATCTAGCAGCAGAAGAGGTTAAACATGCTCTATTACTTTCTAGTGCTCTAGACTCATTGGATATGGATATTGAAGACCGTCCGGCTCTATAGCTGTTAGTTAGTAAACTTGTTATAAAAAAAGCCTATCCAATATATTATGGATAGGCTTTTTTTTGTATATCTACCACCCCAACTTGGGGGTAGATCAATTATCCACCGATAACATCGCCAACCTGGTTCCAATAATCGACAGGCAGCTCTGTTGCCATCTTCAATGCACCAGCACAACCAGAGAATACCGCATCAGAAACCCGGACTACACTAACCGGACCATAATCTCTCAGGCTACTGGTCAGCAACTCATCCAAGCCAGCAAGACGGGAGCCGCCACCAGCCAATATAATGTTGGATACAGCCTCTTCTTGATCCTCAGGATCAAATACTGTGATTAACTGCTCAATATTCTCGATAATATCAGATATAATCGTTCCACAAGCAGCACCAACCTCTTTGGTGATCTCGTGGGGTTGTGGTTTACCCTCTGATCTTAGGTTAACTACAATATCCTGCTGTGGCTGACCAACATAACCGTACTGGTCTTTAATTTTCTGGGCTAGGGCAGGAGTAATCTGTACCCCAGGATATGATTCTGAAATCGCAGTAGCCAGGAAACTATCAATATGGTTGCCTGCTTTCATCAGGGTAATCTGCTCTTCCGGGCCAGGGATGGTACCTTTCATAGCACAGATATCAACTGTACCTGCACCAATATCAACAATTATGGAGTTGGTCAATTTATTCAGACCGTAAGCAACCATAAACGGCTCTGAGACCACCATGGAGAAGTCCATTAACTCATCCGTAATACGAAGTAGTTGGTTTTTGTTGGATATGGAGGCACGAGCAGGAACCCCGACTATACCACAAACTTTATCACCAGGTTGTGGATTGGCCAAAGTAATAACGTGCTGTAGCAACTCACGGGCAGCTTGGGTATCCTTTTCGCTTGCCTCTTTTAGAACACCATCTTCCAGAGGAAAGTGAAGGTTTAGATAAGAGCGCTTCTCCATGGCTTCGTCACCAACAATATTGGTACGATCCAGCAGTTTCACTCCAATAATATCTTTAGGATAACCAACTACTGAACGGACAGCCTCTTTGGTTCCACGGTTGGACATGACAGTGGTCCTGGAGGTTCCAAGGTCAATACCTAAAAAAAGTGTTCTGTTCTGATCTACAGAATTAGACATATCAAAGCCTCTATTTATTGTATATAAAATTAATTTTCTTTACGATATACCGGTTGCGTCTCATCCAATGTTCCAGTCATACACACCAGTGCACCACCAATACAACCAAGAGAACCTATAACTATACCAGCTCCCCCTTTTACTATCTGCCCTGCACCAAAAAAGATATTTTTCACGCCACCAGAAACGGTGCTGGACATCAACATGCTTGTGCTCATACAACTACTTGAACGGTAACCAGCATTTACAGTGATTCCAGATTTGCTTGCAGCTCTCTTTTTACTTTTCTTACCCCCTACCTTGCCTCCAACTGTCTGTGCCGCACCAACTATACCTCCAACAGCATCACCCAACAGGGAAAAAATACCACCTGCCAAAGATTCCACAGGAATTGTCCGATATAGATCGTTATCGGAAGCTGCAATGGTTGTATTGATTGCACTCTGAGTTGAAGCTGTCGCTGTTGCAGTTGCAGTTGCTACAGGAGCCTCAGCTTTGCTAGTGGTGGTGTTAGAACTGGTATTTACACCGCTAAATACAGCTACTAGGTCAGCAGCCTCAGCAGTTGCATTTTTTCGCCTGATTGTTGTACTGCTCTTGTGAGCTTCTCGCTCTATGTGCTTGGTAGGAACATTGCTGTTATATACGCTGTTTGTTGTCTCTTGCATATTTATTTCACCTGTAGCAGGAGTAATAAATGGATTAGAGTGCGACGCTGCTCCTACAGGCTCGGTTTGACTTTTCTGCCGCCGACTTATGTCATGAGGCTCTGCAACTGCAGCAAACTTGGCATCGAGTGCCCTCTGCTGCTGGGCTGCCAAAGAGTTGGCAACCTTCCTGAAAGCCTCAATCCCCCTAAGATGTGTTGAGCTGGAAACGCTATCAACTCCACCCACATCCTGGTCTTGATCTAGAGTCCTAAAAGGTGATTTATCAGACATTATATCCCTCGGTCTTTGACTTTAAGTACGGCACCGTCTAGCTTTGAATTCGATCTCGCTAATTATATCAGCTTAATATCTGCAATATCAAGACAATTTCCAACTCTAACACCACTATAACTAATTTGCAATAGATACCTTGGCAGATGGTTTTTCCATTATAAATTGCAATACAATTCTTCTTGAGCGTTCATCATTAGATGGAGCCAGTTTACCCAAAGCAGCAAACAACGGACTACCTTTGCTATTTAAAAAATCTAACAGATCAGGTCTAGCGGCTAAAATGGTCTTAAGTATGTAGATTGAACGGCTATTTGCCAGTTTTGAGTTATAGTTGATCCGTAAGGTTCCAATATTGCCACCTATGGAGAAGCTCTGGATCATAATAACATCCAGCCCAGGCTGACCAGGCTCCCTCTTACAACCTTCGACACTTATATTACCAGCAGAGGTTGCATAACAGGGTAAAATTTTAGCTAGAGCGTCAGCTAATCTCTTCAACCCTTGTACCTGCTCATCATTAAGCTTTGTCGCAAAACGGTTAAAATCAAAAAAGTCAGAGAGAAGCAGAGTACCGCCACCTGGACCAACTTTTGATTTAAGGTTGAATTCAGATAGAGTGCTCTGTATTGAGTATAGAACCTTGCCACTAGCCCCGGTTTTTATCATGGGAACTCTGCTGGTAACAGGCTCTAGATTATGCTCTGCCGGCTTTTCACTCGCAACCTGCTCCTGAGATAGCAGGGCAATGTTATCTTTGAGGGCATTCAGTGCCGGTAAAACAGTGTTCTCATGCTCTGCAAGCATTGAATCGGCCTTTAAGTTTAAATCCCCGAGCATCGGCAAAAGGCGCCCTTCACGCTCCTTGACAACCTCTGCAAGTCGGTTATCAAGCTCATTTACGGCTGCCGTCAACTTGGTGTCCTGGGCTGAAAGACGGGAATCTATGCTTTTATCCAGATCATCAAATCTGGAGACAACTGGTTGCATATGTTTGTTGATACTAGCTTTTAAAGCTGGCAAATCGACACCATCAGCACTATTAGCAGGCAACAATTTATCAACCACAGCCGAGGACGACAGAGTTTTGATTCTCTCATTTAAAACAGGCACAGCAAGGAAGATAGCCAGGAGAAAAATAGCCCCTATAACCAGCTCAAGCAGTACGAATGGATAAGTGTTATCAACTGACTTCATATCATTTATAGCTACTTATAGAAGGAAAGGAGAGCCATCCAAATGCTTTCTATCGCTATGTTCTAAATCCTCTTCTGTTGCATCCTCTTTTTCAAAAGACTTTAACAGTGTCTCCATATCTATTTCGCCGCTCTCTTGAGGATTTTCTTGGGTTGCAACATCAGTTTTTTGCCTGTTCTGAAGAGCGTTCCGAGCATTAAACGCACTCATTAACCTATCCATATCTGGAGCAGAACCACCGGTGTTCAATTCTGGTTTTTTGCTATCAAGTGTGGGAGCGGCCTCTTCAGCTTTTGGCTGTTTTTTTGCCCCAGCTACCGCAACTGCTTGCAGAGGTTTTTTTTGCCGACTTTTTTGTTGGTCATAAGAGTGGAGTAACTGCTCTAAGGCCACGGCAACTTTATTGGTATCAGAACTGTTTTCTGGAGCGACCAAAGGACTGGAGATGATATGCGACGATCTCTTTCCTTTTTGTTGCCGCTTAACAAAAGAGTCCATCAACAGCTCCAACTCCTGAGCAGTTATATTTGACTCCCTGGCGATTTTGGCTACAGCAGGTGCTGACAAAGGAGAACTTTTTTTCTTGGTTTTGGTTTTGGTTCTAGGTTTAGAGGCTGCAATATCACTGATATAGCCTCTAAGAAAGTTTGCCAAGCCCATGAAAGCCTCGTCAAGATTATCAACTATATCATCATCAATGGCTGAGAAATCCAACCGTGCAATCTGCTCACCAAGCTTAACCAACCCCATAACCTCTTGAGGATCTGAGATAGAGCCACCCTCTCGAACATTCCTAACCAGATCGTTAACTGTAACCTCTAACTCTTTGGTGGCAACGCTGGTATTACTACTTAACTGGCTGGCAATATTTATCAAAAGACCAAAAAAGTACCTCTCCCGGTTCTGACCGGCAAAAGTATCTAAATTAACCCCGAGCACCTTGATACCAACACCATCTTTTATTTTTTTGCCTTTAAAGGATTTTTCGGCCCAATTTTTAATATCAGATGCTGAACGCCCCCCTCTGCTAGCAGGTTTTGCCTTCACATGAGGCTGCTTTGCCTTAGGTAGTGGTGGAACAACTGGAAGCGGGACAGGAGCACTAGCCGCAGCCACCACCTCGCCGCTAATAGCCAGAAGATCTTCAATTAAACTTTCAATTTTTGCCGACTGATCATCTCCAGCCAACTCTGCTGGCAGCGTGGTGTTTTTCTCGTCCCCTATCTCAAGAATGGATGGCGGATCTTGCAGCAGAGTCTGAGCTAAAATGTCACCCTCTTCCTGTTTTTTTTCGGACTCATCTGCTGGCGACTCTGGATTTTTGCCAGACCCATCACCATCACTTTTAAAGGCTGGCTCTGGAATTAATAACTCATCCAACTCTGTAACAATAGATGCAGTCTCTGTGGGTATTGGATCAACAGGTGCTGGTGCAGGAACAACTACCGATGCCGGCTCAGAGCTGACAACTGCATGAGTAGCAGCCTCAACAGGCTCTGGGACGGATAGATCGACATCAGCGGGAAGCTCTAGGGATACTGGTTTATCACTTTCCTCTTCAGGTACTTGTGCAGCAACAGTTTCCGGTGTAAGAGTGGGCAGCTTCTCAAGCTCGGCAGCAATAGAGACCAGTTCAGGGTTAAGGTTCGGCTCAAACTGCTCCTCAACTTCTGGTTCAGACAAGGCAGACAGCTCTGACAGAGTCTCCTCAACAAAAATTGGCGACATAGGTTGATCTGATACTGGCTGGCTTACACTGTTTGCAATTTGTAAAGCAGCACCATCCTCCTCGGCTCTGACGGCCTTGACCACTGTTTTTATCAGCTCTTCATCTATTACCGGGGCTGGTAACTGGGCCGGAGAGACCGACTCTGGCTCCTCGGCTCTGACGGCCTTGACCACTGTTTTTATCAGCTCTTCATCTATTACCGGGGCTGGTAACTGGGCCGGAGAGACCGGCTCTGGCTCCTCGGCTCTGATGGCCTTGACCACTGTTTTTATCAGCTCTTCATCTATTACCGGGGCTGGTAACTGGGCCGGAGAGACCGACTCTGGCTCCTCGGCTCTGATGGCCTTGACCACTGTTTTTATCAGCTCTTCATCTATTACCGGGGCTGGCGACTGAACCAGAATCTCTTGCCCTGACTGCTCAACCTTTATAGGTTCTACCACTCTTCTCTCTTGCTGCTCTTCAGCTATCAGCCCAGAAAGCTCCTGCAACACACTATCCACAGCTTTATCAACATGACTTACAATAGTGTCCGACTCCTGGCTTAGAGTGTCCAACATCTCTACTTGACCACTTGTCAACTGGGAACTCTCTGCCCTGATCAGCTCTAAAACCGGCTCAAAGGAGATAGACTCTTTTATCTCTGTTTTGGTCTCATTTAATAGTTCACGCAGAGGCTCTACAACCTCAGCAACAGAGATAGGAGCACCGTGGGGAGCAGCCGTATCAGCGACAACCTCCTTAGTTGACTGCTGCCAACTTGCAGACAGCTTGGTTATTTCAGAACGAATTGCACCAAGAATTATCTCTAATTTTTCGTTATCTCTATCATCTACACTTAACTGTTCAATGGCAACATCGGTTACAGCCTCCGAAGCAGAACTTTCAGAAATATCTGCAACCACCGCCTTGGAAGAGATAGACTCCAGGGTTTTACTTAAATTGTCACTCTCCAAGCGTAGATTATCTAAAATCAGCTTTATATGTTCTGAGTTCTGTTCACTGCTCGCCTCAAGCAGACGTTCTTGAGCTGAGCTTATCAACTGCTCAATGGTACTGTTAACCTCTGCAACCACTGGAGCAAAAAATTTGCTGTCGCTCAAAAGTTGGGTTACAGAGTCCATCATCTCACGAAATAGCCGTGCCTGCTCTTCACTATGGCGGTTTAGCTCCTCTTTAACAGGATCAATAACCGGGTCTATGGAGAAATGAGCTAGAGCTTCAACCTTGCTATCTATAGTGGTGATAGCCTGATCAATTTTAGAAGAGGCTTGCCTAGCGTACTCGGAGTTGGCTATCAAAGAGCGTAGCGAGGCAGTAGTCTCGGAATTTTCACCAAACTCTTCAAGCTTGTTCATCAAGACCTGCTCGTCAGAGACCACCTCAACACTCTTGGATAACAGGCCACACAAACTGGCAACCTTAGCATCAAGGCGACTACTATTTGCCCGAACGGAAAAAGAGAATAGCAGACCTGAAACAAGGCCGGCAATTGAGGCCGAAAATTTTAAGATAGCTGTGTTGAGAAGACTGTTTAATGAGCTTTGAATTGCTGAAACATCAGGGGATGAGAGGCCATAATAGATAAAATATAGGGCAGCAACAAAACTCAAAAAGGTAAAAACAATCCCTAAACCGATTAAATGGCCAGGCACAGTTTGATAGTAGTGGAAATTTATCTGGGGCAGAACCAGAGAGTCAAAGTTGAAAAACCTGGTTGGAGTTTCAGTTGCCAGAATCTTGGCATCAGAGGGTTGGCTCAAAGTTTTACGAAACTCAGCCCACGGCTCTTTTATACCTTCAATCAGTGAAAGCTCGTTATCTAGAGCTTGTAGTGAAACCGAAGAGTCAGTGCCTTTCAGGTGGGCTTTCAAGATATCTGAAGCCAGATCAAGCTTCTGATATACAGATGCTAGTTTTAATCGAAATGAGGCCCAGGAACTCAAACCAAACAATAATACCAAGCCTGCTGATACCCATGGTACCAGTGGGTGGCTGACCATATGAAACAGATCGAGCATTGCCGCCTCTCCGCCTTAGAAATTAACGTCCCCTTGCAACTAGACCCTATAACAACCTTACCAGCTTATAACATTTATAACGTTGTAGAACAAATTTTATCCCGATAAGCCTACTATTTTTCTGTTTAAATTTACAACCCTTCAGCTTTACCGCCTTCCAAACAAAACCGGCAATTTTTTTCTAACTTTCCATCACTGGCCTGCTTATTGCAAGTTAACCATTAAGCAAGGTGCTCAACAGAGCTAAGTGTAAAATAATTGATGAATTTAAGTTTAACGTAACCTGTAACTGTCAAACTATCATACACTATTCAATAAAATTAGGCTGAAGAGACCATGATCAAAATATCTAGAACCATCCCCATACTCTTTATGGCTGCATGTTTTGCAACAGTCACCACACTGCATGCCCAGCCCCTGCCCACAACTGCTCCGTTAAAGAGTGCAAGCTCAACGACAAACAAAGACCCATTCATGACGGCCTACATAAAGCTGGCCGACAAGGGTGATATCAGGGCACAGACCACACTGGGAACCCTCTATTTGCAAAAAGAGAGTGCTTCATACGATCCACACGCTGCCTATAAATGGTTCTCCCTTGCTGCAAATGGTGGAGACAAGCTGGCTCAGTTTAATCTCGGACTGCTCTATCAGCAAGGACTAGGAACCGACAAAGATCATCAACAGGCTAAAGAGTGGTTTTTGAGGGTTGTGGAGCCATCAAATAAAGATAGCAACATAACTTCGGAGATGCTGGCCTGGGCACAGTTGAAGCTGGGAATTATTTTTCACGATGGCAAAGGTGCTCCAGTCAACTATACAGAAGCGTTCAAGTGGTTTAGCAAACTAACCGCCAACAACCATGCCTACGGTCAGTATATGGTCGGCATAATGCACGCTAAAGGCCACGGCGTACCCAAAAGCTACAAGAAGGCCGTTCCATGGCTGAAAGCCGCCGCTGCCCAAGGATTGGAGTCAGCCAAAAACGAACTGATGGTAATACAGAGCCTGTTAATGCTAGACCCAAAATATGCCAGAACACTCCATGCAAAAAATGTTGATCTCACTCCGGCAAATAGCATCTTGAAAACCACTCCGACATTGAGTGACAAACTGATAATGCCTATCAACAACGATGCCGGAACCATCCACCCCAAACTTGATGATGCAATTATCAAGGTAAATAATGATGCCAGGATTATGCAGTTTAATATGGCTTAAGTAGAATTTTTAGTAATTAGTTAATTTTGATATGGGTAGAAATCCGGAAAAGTCCGGCTATTTCTGCCCTTTTTTTTTGTAAACCTTTCCTATCCTGGTTTATATGCTAGAATAGCAATGGGAAGGGATAAAAAAATAATTTCATAAAACAATCTACTAGACAAAATTGGGGACATATATGGCCGCTTCCGAAGCACTTCTATTTAAAATTGAGGGGGTACAACAGGCCGCTCAGGTAGCTGAACTGAGTGGAAAAACTTTTACTGTTGGCAAAATGTCAACCGCAGGGAAGACCGGGCTGGCCAACTGGATGTTTTTAGAACCAACCACCGCCTCTGCTGGAGCCAAAGGTTCTGTAGCTCTCAAAATTGAAGGAACCAAACAGATTGCACAGCTATCCGGCCTAACCGGCAAAACGGTAACGGTAGGTGCATCACCTGCTACTGTAGGTGGTACAGGCAAGTGGTTATTGCTTAACACTGGCAAAGGGGCTGCTGCGGTAGCCACCGGAACCGGGGCTGGAGCAGCAGCAAAGGCTAAAGCTGCATCAAACATGATTCTGGTTAAAGCAGAGACCGGCAGACAGGCTGTTGACGTTGCGGCAATGACTGGAAAATCATATACAGTTATGAAAACGCCAATGCTGGCTGGAGCACAACAGACCAACAACTGGATGTTTTTAAAACCCGCATCTGGTATGGGTCCTGCTGGTGAAAAAATTGTTGCTATAAAAGTTCAAGGCGGCGTTGGCACTACAACGGTAAAATCATTGGCTGGCAAGAGTTTTACCATAAGCCAGGCTCCAATGGCTGCAGGACAAGCTACCCCGCAATGGCTTGCCTTTAAACCGGCAACCGGGTTGGCTGCTAAAGGTGCTGCTGCTACCACTGCTGCCGTTAAAGGCAAAGCCGGGGTTGCTGCCGTTAAAGGTAATGCTGGGGTTGCTGCAGCAAAAGTAAAAACCGGAACAGCCATCATAAGCAAACCTGTTGTAGCAGCAAACACAGCCAAAGCTGCTGCTGGCGGAACCATCTGGAACGGAGGTGGTTTAAGCCTGGGCCTCGGCCTTGGACTCGGGGCATGGGGGCCACTACTTATTATTGGTGCTGCGGTTGCTGGCATTAGTACCTATAGCTACCTGAAAAACGTAGCAGAAGATGAGGCCGAAGAGGAGTCATCATCAAGCAGAATGAATGAACTACTTAAAGATATGTAAGAATTTTTAAGCTGGTTTAGTAGTTTACCAAACAAAAAAACTCTCCAGAAGCATTTCTGGAGAGTTTTTTTTCGATTTTGCTGTGAATTGCCAAGGGGTGTACGAACAGCTACCAAATATAGGTGTATGGCTGTAAAGTCGTACCTATAAAAACCTCCCAAGGTTTTAGTTTTGACTTTTCGAGAAACTACATAAAGATGAAAACCCCAAACAAAAAATTCAAGAACTCCACACTCTGTACCCATTGCGGCTACTGCCTACCAGTCTGCCCAACGTATAAAACATTAAATGATGAGACACAATCCCCAAGGGGAAGGATCTCTATTATCCTAGCCCTATCAAAAGGGGAGATAAGCCCGGACGAAGCGTCATCAGTTCTATCAACATGTTTAGTCTGCCGGTCCTGCCACTCCGCCTGCCCTGTTGGGGTCAGACCTGCAAAATTGGTACTTTCTGCCAGAATTCTAAGCCCTTTAAAAAGCTCGCTTACCGCCACCCTACTCCACAGCATCACCAACAACCACAGGCTCACCGCACTAGCGAGCCGCAGCATCCAGCTCTATCAAAACAGCGGGCTGCAAGGGTGGCTAAGACAAAAAAACGCTCTATCCTTTTTTTCTCCACTACAGCGGCTTGAATCTTTGATACCGGCCCGGCGTAGCGAGCCAATTCCTGCATTTCCAACCAAACAGCCTGGAGATACCAACACCTTAAAAGCGGCACTGCTATGCGGCTGCATGGCCAGACTTTTTCACCCTAGAACTGCACCATCTACCGCCAACCTGCTAAAACTTTTAAATATCGAAATTACCGTTTTGGATGGATTTGGCTGTTGCGGCTCCCCATTCAGAGAGTCTGGCAACCGCAAACTTTTTATCAAACAGGCAAAAAAAACCCTGGATGCATATATAAAGATTCCTGAAGTCGATATGGTACTTTGTGATACTAGCGTCTGCATGGTAACGGTTAGAAGTTACGGACGCGTTCTGTCGGCTGACAAAAAATATGCGGCTACCGCCAAAAAGTTTTCTGAGAAAATTCAGCACCTGGAGGTGCTGCTAGCCAATAGATTGCCAGAGCTTACCCCTGAAGGATACCAACCTCCAGACAACTCTATTACATTCCAAGACCACTGCCAAACCCAACACGGCCTTGGGACAAAAAAAGAGCCTCGCCAGCTACTTAAAACTATAGCTGGCCCACTCTCTGAACTGCCAAGAGCAGAGAACTGTTGTGGGGCTGGTGGTGATTATATGTTGCGTTACCAGGAATTGAGCTCTAAAATCAGATTAGATAAGTTGGCTGCAATTGATGAAAGCGGAGCTAAAACAGTAGTTGGCTGCAACTCAGGATGCCTGTTAAACATTGAAGCTGGCCTTACAGAACGGCACTCAAAGGTAAAAACCATGCACTTGAGTGAGATTCTTTGGCAGTCATTATCTAAAGTAGTTAAATAGCTGGTTTTTTTCTAGTTAAACTAAGCAATATAAGGAAACACAATGAATAAGACCAAATTTTTTGCCCTGTTTGCAGTTGCCCTAACCCTTGGCTTTGCAGCACTGACAGTCATCCCTGAAGATGCCGAAGCCAGACGCTTTGGCGGCGGAAGCTCATTTGGCTCCCGTGGTAGTCGAAGCTTTTCTACCCCAAGACAGGTACAACAAAGGTCTACTGTCAGACAGAGCAGTCCATCTGCTGCAAAAAATATGAATACAGGCGGTAGAAGCCGGTCTGGTTTAGGTGCTGGCTTGATGGGCGGAATTGGCGGAATGCTTCTCGGTGGAATGATCGGCTCTATGCTGTTTGGTGGTGGCGGAGCTGGCGGAATGGGTGCTGGCGGCGGTATCGGCTTTTTGGAAATCATCCTGATTGGTGGAGCTATCTGGTTTTTTATGCGTTGGTACAAAAGCAGAAAATCACAAACCAGCCCAGCCCAGGCGGGCCAAATGGGCCAAATGGGTGGATTGTCACAAAATAGCCCAATGGAGTTCTCCTCTATCGGCGATCAACAGGGGCTTCCTGACCGTTTTGAGAGCGGAGAAGGCCACACGACACAACAGTCTGTAGATGAAGTAACTCAAGGACTGGACTACATAAGCCAGATGGACCCAAGCTTTCAGGAAGCTCAGTTCCTTGATGGGGCAAAAATGGCCTACAAACAGATTCAAGGGGCTTGGAGTGATTGGAGTGTTGACCGTCTACACCCACTCCTTACCGAGCGGATGAGGGGCATGGTTGAGACCCAAGCCAGTGAGAGAAAAGAGGCTGGAATTCGTGATATTATTGAAAAAATCGACTTTAAAACTGTGGAGATATCTGAAGCATGGCAGGAGTCAGGCGAAAACTGGATTACAGTCCGTTTTTTAGTGGAAATGCTCGAATACTCAACTGATGTAGAGGGCAAACTATTGGAAGGCTCCACTGACAAAACAATAGAGGTTGAGGAGTATTGGACATTTACCCGTCCAGTGAGTGCACAAGATCCTAATTGGTTCTTGGCTGCCGTACAGCAGACCGATGAAGTGGCACGAAGCACTCTGTAATGAACTGTTTATACAGCCAGCAAAAAACCAGATCTCTATTGACAAGAGGACTCATAGTTCTGTTACTGGCTATTGCTGGCTGTAAAACTACGGCAACAACATCCACCAATACTACCTACACAAAAGCTGACTCTTTAATACCTATTCCATGGAGCGAAGCTCCAGAGGCTCTTAAGCAAGAGCACTCACTAAACGATTGGGCCGATGCCATTGAGGCAAGCATTGGATACTATGCCCGGAAAAAACCGACAGCTGAAGTAAACTTTGGAACCTACAAGGTGTCAGCTATAGATATGACAAGATCACTAAGAAAACTGGCCAATTTAGCTAGGTCTGACGACAACAAGGCACTACAAGTTTTTCTTCAGGAAAACTTCAAACTATTCCGCTCAGTAGGTAGCAATAACCAAGGCAATGTACTGGTTACCGCCTACTATGAACCACTCCTGCAAGGCTCCCTACAGCGGAGCAAACGCTATAAATACCCCCTTTACAAACGCCCAAAAGATATTTTTGATATCAGCCTCTCCCCTTGGCTGCCAGAAATGAAAAAAAAGATTACAGCTCGATTCGATGGAAAAAAGTTGACTCCATATTATGACCGGGAAGAGATTGATATAGAAAAAAATCTGGACAAAAAAAACTTGGAGTTGGTATGGGTAGATGATCTGGTTGATGTTTTCTTTCTCCAGATTCAAGGCTCAGGGCGAGTGCAGTTGGAAGAAGGCGGGGTTATAAGGGTAGGTTATAATGGAGCCAATGGTCACCCCTACCGCTCTATCGGCAAGATACTAATTGAGGAGGGAGCCATTAGCAGAGAGGATATGAGCCTGCCAGCTATAAGGAACTGGCTAGATAAGAATCCATCGCAACAGAGCCGGCTGCTTAACGCCAACCCGTCATATGTATTCTTCAGAAAATTAAAAGGTGGCCCATACGGCAATATTTCAGTTGCCTTGACTCCAGAACGCTCCATAGCAACCGATTACCGGATTTTTCCAAAAGGTGCTCCAGGGGTGCTGGTAACAACTATTCCAAACTTCTCTAAAAACAGCAGCACCGAAGTTACCTGGCAAAACAACACCCGCTTTATTGTCAACCAAGATACTGGCGGTGCTATTCGAGGACCAGGAAGAGTCGATCTTTTCCTAGGCTTTGGCGAGATTGCCGAAAAAACAGCAGGCATAATGAAACAGTCAGGGTCCGCCCTCTACTTTATAGCTCCTACAGAGACAGCTAACAACTAAACTGTATATAAGCAGCAGTTAAAAACACGTTTCAAATCAAAGTTTTCAATTAATACTTTGCAGATGTGAGTTATCTAACCGTCGTTTTCCGGCTGAAGAGCAATACCATGTTGGATTAGTTCAGTGATATGTTTAGCAACCTGTTCAGGCTCATCCTGCTCTGGTGAATACCCCTTGATCAACTTACGTAGGGGAGACATTTCAAAATGATACATAACCAAACCGATTATAGAGACAAATAGCAGGTGGGGATTCAGGCCATTTGCCGATTGTCGTATGAAAACTTCTACATCGTTAAACATAGGCTGGAAAACATGCTCAACCAATAATTTCATTCTAATGGGATCGGCATCCGCCATCTCTCGCTGCAGCAGTGAGCGGAGAATTACATTGTCACCAAACGATTCGATCCAAAAAAGAATAAATCGTGAAAGACGCTCTTTTGCCGACCCTGTCTCAGCCAATGAAGTTGACAAATTTTCCACCTTCTGGGCAAAAGCATACTCCAACGCTTTCAGGTGTAACTGCTCTTTGTTGGGAAAATGGTTGTAGAGAGCAGCAGCGGTAATTCCTACGGCACTGGCTATATCACGCATGGCCACACCCTTGTAACCATAAGCGGCAAACAGAGGCAGGGCTGCTTCGAGTATCTTAATATAGGTTTTTGATTGTCTAGGCATTTATACTTATCACCAACTTAGGCATCCTCTTCTCTCATTTATACTGCATACCTCATATCAAAAAGTATGAGATATTTACATTAGGGAGTTATTGTTCAAAAAAGCATCATACCAAACCATAATTTTTCAACTTATCCAGCAGTGCCTGTTTGGTGACAGGCTTGGTAAGGTAAGCGCTACAGCCACCTCCCTCAAAAGAGTCTACAACAGACTGCAGAGAGTTCAATGCGGTTATCATGATGACGACCGATTCATCTTGAGCTGCAACCCCGTTCTTTTTCTCCAAGCTGCGAATTTCGGTAAGAGCCTCTTGCCCGCTCATCTCTGGCATTAAAATATCCAAGCAGATAAGATCAAAGCGCTTATTCTGTTCAAACAAACTTTTAACAGCAGCAATAGCTTCAACACCATTTTCAACTATCTGACAATCACCAAGAGGCGACAAGATCTCTTCAAGCAGAAGTCTGCTACTATACTCATCATCAGCAATTAGAATATTCATCCGAAATTGATCCTTCTGGCGTTACGGGTTACCCTCTCTATCAGAGATAATTAGCATTTATTATCAACAGATCAAGCAAAACAACTCTCTGATGGATATATATAGTTCAATATTCTACCAACGTGATAGTAGATAAAATCGCAAACCATTACAATAAGAGAATTTAATATGATGGATTTTGACGATATATTTATCTTGGCAATAGTATGTACTTTAAATCACAAATAAATGTAACTACGATATCGCCACAAGCATTTACTCGCAAATAAGTGCTCCAGCATGCATATGAATACAGTATATACAGACAACCAAAACAAGTATGAATACAGCCAAAAATTTTATATCGCAGAAAAAACAGTGTCAATGTTAGCAAGCGATAACTTATAATAAGTTATTCACCAAAAAAAACCAACTTATTTTTGCAACTTCCATTTGCATAAAAGAACAAGTATCGGATACAGGATCAAAAGTTTAGGATTAGAAAGCAACACCACTATTTAAAACACGTAAAATGAGATGACAGGCAAAAAATATACAGATCAGTTTTTTCTATATAAACACTATAGCAGAAGATAGGAATGAGTTGAATATTATGCAAACGCCTGATCATATAGAAAGATTTAGCAAAAAAGTGAAAAAACTTCCAACACTCGCATTAATTTTTCATAGAATCTCTTGCAGAACAAAAAAGTTTCTGGCATATTCCTTTTTCCCTAGCCTCAACGCTGATCAATATACTGCGTGGAGGCAACGGATAAAAACAGGTTATTTAAAAACTAGAACACCCAAGCCGGCGTAGCTCAATTGGTAGAGCAACGGATTTGTAATCCGTAGGTCACGAGTTCGACTCTTGTCGCCGGCACCATATTTTTCAACTAGTTTCGGTAGTTACGAACTAGTCACAAACCGACTCTCCGGGTAATCTCCGGAAGATTCGCGCGAGAGTCCTGAATTTTTGAGGTTCGATATCAGACTTTTGCGGTGGAAAATTTTAAAAAGCCATCCTGCTTCATTGTGGGATGGCTTTTTTCATTTATACGGTATGGAAAATCTCAAAATTGGTGCATTGTCGGAATCATCCGTTGCCCAAAAGCGCTTTTTATGCTCCAAGGAA
>JADFZU010000023.1 GCA_015232365.1 Magnetococcales bacterium
GTTCTTATACCGTTATGGATGGGGGTTCCGGTAGTCACCATGAAGCAGAACTATTCTGGTCATCGATACGGCTCTGCCGTAGTTGAAAATTCTGGGTTTCCAGAGTGGGTTGCCAAGAGCAAGGAGGAGTATCTGCTTATAATTGAGAGGCTGGTCAACAACCCGCAACAGTTGGAGGCGTTGTCAAAGCGCTTGCGTGATAGTCTGGCAACCTCCAGCATATGTGACGGCAAGAGCCTGGCGTTGAATATTGAGGGAGCATACAGAAAAGTCTGGAAGATGTGGTGCGGCAACAAGACCAATGGCTAACTATCAAACAATAAGCGAAGAAAAAAATGCTGGAGCCATGTTCCAGACTATAACTCTCTTTTTGCTGTTTGGCTTTTTTTTACTCCCAGCCACTCTTGATGCCGAGACCCTCTATAGCAAAAAAAATGGAATAAACGTTACTGTTGAGCCAAACCCAAAAGCAACACTGCTTACAAAACTGCAAAAGGATGAAGCTGTTGAGTTGATAGAAAGTAAAGGGCGTTATGTAAAAGTGCGTATGGAAGACCAACGAACAGGCTGGGTCTACCGTTTTAAACTTAGCCAAAACGCCCCAAAAAATCCGTTTATAAGCAGTGGAACATCACTCCTCTCCTTAGATGCTGCTAGTAGCTTATCTGTACATAGGCTCCCATCTGTACAGACTGGTGTAAGGGGAATGACTCCAAAGCAGGCCGCATTACTATTAGATAAAGCCTCTGATGCCAATAGTGAAGGCAGGTATTCCCAAGCTGTTAATCTATACACAAAAATTATCAACCAAAACCAAAAACAGGTGGAGCTGTACTGGCACCGGGGCAACGCACTATACTCCATGGGAAAGTATTCCCAGGCAATTGCCGATTACCAAAAGGCCACAAAACTAGACCCAGGATTTGACAGTGCTTTTGCCAGCCTGGGCTGGACCCTGATGATGGCAGGCCGTTTTGATGAAGCGTTGGCCCCATGCCAGAAAGCTTACCAGCTAAATAGAGAGAGTATCGTCTCAATTATCAATCTGGGCCACGCTTATCTTTTAACTGGTAGTGCCAAAAACGCCAGAAACTACTACCGCAAGGCTGTTCAACAGATTAGTAGCATAAAAGAGCTGGAAGATGGGCCGCTGGCAGACCTGAAACTTTTTATCAGTAAAGGCTGGCAGGTCAAAGCTGCCAATGTGGAGATAGCCTGGATGAAAAAACAACTGAAGAGAGATGGCTGAGGACAACTTATGAATGGGGCGGTAGAAAGATCTACCATCTTTTTATGCAAGTGATATCGAACCATATTGCCAGCTCTCCTTGCCAACCATTACTCCCTACCAGTACTGCATGATTTTGGTTCCTGGATAATAAAAATCAAGAATTTCCCGGTAGGTGTGACCAGCTTTAGCCATATACTGTCCACCCCACTGCATATAACCTATTCCATGTCCAAAACCTCGACCGGTAAAAACAAATTTTCCACCTCTATTTTTTATTTTAACAATAGTATCCGGCAAGGTTCCGATCCGCCCAGCTAAGCCCAGGGTGACTTTAGGCCGAAAGCGGATGGTTTTGGATTTTCCTCCATCGTAGAGCAGACGGACGGTGACCACACGGCCAGAAGGGCCGATGTATACCGGCTTGATGGACTCAAGGTTTTTTATCCTGACCTTCCGTTTGGCAAGGTTTCGCTCCAGCTCTTTTTTTGAGTGGCTATACTCCCAGGTAGCCAACCCGGCCTTTCCTGATTGCAGGCTCCAAGGATCTTCATGGGCTACCAAATAGTGGTGCGAACTGTCCCAACGAGTGGAGTACTCTTTTTGCGGGTCGGCGGTATGACCACCACTATTTGCAGCAAACATCGCTAGAATAGGCTGTAGTTTACCATTACGAACTGCAGTAATAATCTCGCCACGAGTATCTAAAACCGCTTTTGAGGTCCTTTTATGCTCACTATCCAGACCGCCATAGACCTGACTACGGATGCTGTCATAAACATCAAACTCATCTTTGGCATGTTTCCGCACATCGTTATATGCGTAAGTGCGTGCTGCCAATGCTTGAGATTTAAGAGCGTTATACTTCCATGATGGTGGCGATTCCGCCGGAACTACACCAAGCAGATAATCTTCAATCTTGACATGGTTGATTATCCTAACCCTTCCCTTTTTAGCCGCTAGCATAATAAAACCACGAACTCTTTTAGATTTTGCCATTTTTTTGCCATAAGATAGCTTGATAGGACCGCTAGCAGTGATCTTAACCTCCCTCCCAAAACCTCTGCCGTTATGGCTAACCTGTCCATTTTCAACCTTTAACTCAACACCTGAGCCAAGACTGTACTCCCTGCCATTCGATGTAAAAACCAGCCCCCTCCCTGCAACAAGCACTCTGTCGGAACCCTTGGTAAAGAGAACCCTGACTACTGGCTCTGAGGATTTTTTAAAATCGGCAGAGGCCAAACCATAAATTTTTTCTTTGGCTTTGGCATCAGCACTATGTAGAGCCTGCTCTTTAGCTTCAGCCTCTCGTCTAGCTCTAGCAGCTTTTTCAGCCTCTGCCCGAGCCTGGGCCTGCATCCGCTCTGCCTCTTTGGTTCTTGCTATAGCTTGCAGACGAGCGGCCTCTTTTGCTCTGGCTTCTGCCATGGCTTTAAAACGTTTCTCCTCGGCCCTCTTGGCTTTGATAAACTCTTTAAACTTGGCATCCTCACGTTTTATTGCTGCCACCTGCTGCCTTGTCGCCTCCTGCCGGGCATACTTTCTCTTATAGGCTGCGGTAGCCATAACCTTTTTAGCTTCATCGGCCAAAAGCTCAACCTGAAACTGATAACGACCGTTACCATAACGGAAATTATACACATCAACTTTTTCACGTACCTCCAGATATCTCTCGGTCTCAAAAAGCAAGAGAATCTCCTTGTAGAGAGAGTTTTCAGCAAACTTTGGATACTCTTTTTGAATCTGCCGGTAGATTTTCAGGGAGCTGTCAGGTGAGTCTAAAAAAGAGGTAAAGGTTGTCGCCATATACAGCAACGCTTTTACTTTGGTTTTCTCTAACTTGGAGGTTTCAAATGCATTTTCAAAATAGGATAGAGCATCCAGATAACGCCGCTCATCCATCGCCAGACTGCCGACGTTGATGTTGAACTGGGCTATACTTTCTGGGTTGTCTTCAAAGTCAGAAGTTTCGTCTGCTCCGGCACTGTTATAGGCAGATAAAAAAAGTAGAGTGCAAAGAACAAACAAAAAACCTAGTTTGCCAGACCTGCTAAATGGTGACAAAAAGCCCCGCATCCTCCCTCCAATAGTTGATTACAACTCTAATTTCACAACAATCATAAAGGGTTATTATGGCACAACAGTTCAGCTATTTCTATAAACATTTATCCGTTGCTTGCTAAATACAGTGTACCATCTTTAATTGGCAAAAGAGAACTCCTACCAATTGAATCAATGACAAGCTATTATCTCCAAAATAATCAGTATGTAGAAGTTTATTGCAAGCAGAGGGAAATAACCTATGAAAGCAGAAACTAAATCTTCACCAAAACCCTCCAAGGTGATCACCGTTGGGCTGGTTGGAAATCCCAACTGCGGCAAAACATCGCTTTTCAATAAACTCTCCGGCAGTCAGGGTAGTATTGGTAACTATCCAAGAGTGACAGTTGAGATCCAGGAGAGCATTTTTTTCTATAAAGGCGTTGAGATTCGCCTTATGGATCTACCTGGGATCTACTCTCTAACCTCAACCTCTCCTGAGGAGCGGATAGGCCGTGATTTTCTCCACTCAGAAAAGGCCGACGTATTAATCAATGTTCTGGATGCAGGCAACCTTGACCGCTCTCTATTTTTGACCACCCAACTTCTGGAGATGGGTCAAGCCACAGTCTACACCCTTAACATGATCGACGAAGCAACATCCAAAGGGGTTCGCATCGACACCTTTAATCTTGCCAGTATGCTAGGTGGCCCGGTGGTAGAGACAAATGCCAAACTTGCCTTAGGTCTTGATAAGGTCATGGATGCCGTACTAGAACTGGCTGATAAACCCCACGATAAAATTAATCCGGTTATCCTCCCCTACGACAGCCATCTTGAGAATGCCATTTCTCAAGTTAAAAATCTTCTTACCAAACTCCACCCTGGAGAGATGGATCAACATCAAAGCCGCTGGCTATCCATCAAACTACTTGAGGGGGATGATGAACTTCTCAGACGGGAGGGTGAACACAACCATTTAATAGAGTTGGTACGTCGTGCTCGCTACGACCTTGCCCATAGCCATGATGAGTCTTGTGACAGCATGTTTGCCGATGCCCGTTACGGTTTTATCCACGGATTGCTCTTGGAAGTACGCAAAATAGATACGCTTCCGGCACAACGAATGCAGCTTACCAGACGAATTGATCAACTTTTGCTGCACAGGGTTTTAGGTCTGCCAATCTTTATCGGCTTGATGTGGCTGATGTTTGAGTCCACATTTACATTGGGGGCATATCCTGCCCAATGGATCGACCAGGGTGTCCGGTTATTATCGGACGGTGTTGGTAGTTTCATGCCCCACGGCCTGGTTCGTGATCTGGTGATGGACGGGATGATCATGGGTATTGGTGCCGTGGTGGTTTTTCTCCCTTATATTTTAATCCTCTTCTTTTTTATCGCCATGTTTAGCGAAACTGGCTATTTAGCCAGAACCTCCTTTCTGCTTGATAGGATTATGCATATCTTCGGGCTACACGGTAAGGCGTTTATTCCCCTGGTGATGGGCTTTGGCTGTAATGTCCCAGCAGTAATGGCTACTCGCACTATCGAAAGCCCAAGAGCACGCCTGGTGGCGGTGTTGATCAACCCATTTATGTCCTGTTCCCAGCGGCTACCGGCATTTATTCTACTTAGCGGAGCCTTTTTTGCGGAGCATGCTGGGCGGATGATCTTCATCATGTATATGATCAGCATTGCGACAGCTATGGGAGCAGCAGTTTTTTTAAGCCGGGTAGTTGTTAAAGGCGGCGATGAATCTTTTGTTATGGAACTACCGCCATACCGGTTTCCTACTATAGAGTCAATTCTTACCCACATCGGCTCAAGAGCATACGATTTTGTGCGAATGGTCGGCGGAGTGATCGTGGTCGGCTCCATAACCATATGGTTTCTCCAGCAGTTTCCCCGAGACATTGAATATAGCGTTGACTATGAGGCCAGTATTGCCCAGGCCCAGCTAATCCCTGATGCAACCAAACAGAGTATGGCAGTTAAAAAGCTTAAAGACCTTCAAGAGCAAGAGCGGGTGGAAAAAAGCTATCTGGGCAGGGTCGGTCAATCTATAGCTCCACTGTTTTCCATTCAGGGCTTTGACTGGATTGACTCAGTTGCAATTATCTCTGGGATTTTTGCCAAAGAGGTTGTGGTGGCCAGTTATGGAGTATTATATGGTCAGAGTGATGGCGGTGAGTCTGGCTCTGCAGGATTACAGAACGCTATAGCCAAATCCATGTCCCCCATCACCGCCTTTGCCCTTATGGTTTTCCTCCTGCTCTACTCGCCATGCCTATCAACTATTGCCGCCATAACACGGGAGGCTGGATGGCATTGGGCCACATTTTCAATAGTTTTTTCCCTCGCACTAGCCTGGTCACTCTCAGCTTTGATAGTTACCTTTGGAGGTCTGATTTTATAATCCTGGATTCTAGCCTGCATAGAAGTGATGGCGTTGAAAAGATAGCTTTTAGACAACAGTAAAAATACTATCAAGGTTTGTTGTGGTAATTATTTTATGTACATCTCTGTTGGTATTTGTTATAGACACGTTGACATCATACCCAAGCTTTTCTTTCAGCAGTATAAGACAACCCAAACCACCACTATCAACAAAAATAGTTTTTGAAAAATCAACTTCGCATTCAGTTATTTCAGACCAATCAACTTGAAATTCGTTGATTTTCTGCCATAATTTGTTGGTAAACATACCATCGACAGAAATTGTAAGTTTTTTATTTTTATAATAAATTTGACAAGACACAACACTATACCACTTTCATTCCATAAAAATTATGGCAATTACTGCCCCCGTGTTAAAAGAACATTATACAACAACCATTTAATCCGTACCAGTACAAGCAGACAATATAAATCAAAAGGAAGTCAGAAAAAATGCCTCCATGAAGATTCTGCACATAACACCACACTACTGGCCTCCTATGGGTCCAGATGATACAGTTATTCCGCTGCGTGGCCTCTGCCGCAGCCTGGCTGAACGTGGTCATGAAGTTCATGTCTATACTAGCAACCGTGATGGTTCAGACCTGCTCAAAGTTCCAACAGGCAAACCCATGGAGCACGATGGGGTTGTCGTAAGCTATTTTTCCTCCCCTAACCTGTTGGGGCAGTATTTCCAGTCTCCAGCTATGGCCGAGACAGTAAGGCAGAACATCAAGCAGTTTGATATAGTCCATATCCACACATGCTTTACCTGGCCTGCAATCATGGCTAGCCGTATTGCAGCAAAGGCTGGAATACCCTACATTTTTTCACCGCAAAACATGTTGGAAAAGTCTCTTTTTTCAGGCAGAAACGCAATAATAAAGTGGCTATGGTTCTATCTGTTTGGCAAAAAAATATTACGCCAAGCAAGCTATATCCACCTTACCTCCAGACGAGAAGACCGGGAGCTTGCAAAATTTTACCAAAAAAGTGTAGCCATTAAAATTATCGCCAACGGGGTTTCGCCACCAGATAAAATATCCAACGTAGAACAACTGCTGTTACAACCGTGGCAAAACAAGGACTATGTGCTGGCTATGGGAGATATTTGCTGGAAAAATGGTTTGAACCGCCTGATTAGTGCATGGAGCTATAAAATTGATGTGCCTCTGGTAATAGCAGGCACAGATGATGAGACAACCACCGCCAACATTTTTGCTCAAGCCGATAAAGATGGGGTTGCTGATAGCATTCATTTTATAGGTCCGGCCCATGGACAGAAAAAATGGTCCTTGCTCAACAACGCCTCTCTGTTGGTTATACCATCCCATAGTGAAGGCTTTGGCAACTTGGTATTAGAGGCAATGGCGGCAGGTTGCCCGGTTATCACCAGAGCAGAAATTGGTGCAGCCTCCATTCTGGAGGAGGCCAAAGCTGGACTGGTAGTTAGCGGAGGTCCAAAGCAGCTTGCCCAGAGCATAAATGAGATACTTACCGATCACTCGTGGCGACAAGCAATGGGACGGCGTGGAGTAGAACACGTACAGAGATACTACACATGGCCAACAATTGCCGAATCAATGGAGGGCCTCTATGTTGAGGCAAAATTGAAACGAAAAACCAGACATGGAAAAAGCTGAAAAATTTTGATTCGTACTGTGGTGCCACATTGTAAACCATTTTTTAAATTTCGATTAATTTCTTGGATATTTTATTTGCAAAAATAGCTATCAAGGCTTATGTTACAAGGAATTCATGTGCAACTGCTAAAAATAGTGGACATGGGCTATCTGGTGTGAAAATACCTGCACATTTAGAACAAATACTCTGCACAATGAAGTTAAATCTGTAAAAAAATCTGGATTGTTCAACAATTTTTTGTATCAAAACTCAATACTTTCTATTTTATAAATGAATTTACTGGTTTAGACCTAAACAAAAAAGCTGTCTTGACATCAATGACACAACTGCCTCGTCTAGGTTGAGCACCACCTGCTTTCCTTAAAATTGGGTTTAATCTGTTCATGGGCCGCCAGAAATGGTTGCTGGCACCCATATACAGTGGAGTTAATAAAAATCTTTTTCTTTAACATCTATCTGCTAATTCATTGATATAGAGGCTTTGCTTCTGTTTTAGTGGGCCTAATACAAAAAAAGAAGAAATAAATTGCAAAAATATCTATTACAAAAAAGGTGGTTTTTTATCGCTCTTATAGTCGGAGCGATAATGTTGAACCTTCCCGTGCCTGAAGGTCTATCTTACAAGGGGTGGGTAGTTCTCACCATGACGGTTTCAGCCACCATCTTGTTTGTGACCGAACCGGTCCCTCTGCCTACAGTAGCATTGATGATTGTTCTTGGTCAGATCCTTCTGCTGAAAATAGACTCAAATACCGTGGCCCGCAGCCTGATGAACGACTCGGTGCTGTTTATCATGGGTTCCCTCATGTTGGCGGTGGGAATTGTTAAACAGAAGCTACATAAACGTATCGCCCTTTTAATAATCAAATTTACCGGAACAAAAACGGTTCGGGTCGCTTTTGGAATTTCGGTTGTTTCAGGTATTTTGGCCTCTTTTATTGGTGAACATACTGTTGCCGCCATGATGTTGCCAGTGGGAGTTACCCTGATTCGCTTAACCTCAGAAGATCCCAAAGATGTGCACAACCTTGCTGCTGTTCTGCTTTTCTCCATAGCCTATGGCTGCTCTGTTGCCGGAATCGGAACCCCGTCAGGCGGTGCAAGAAATGCTATTATGATCGGTTACTGGAAAGATTTTTTCTACCACCCTTCAGACCCTGAATCTGCGGTCTATCTAGTCGACTACCTGCGCTGGATGGCCTATGCCTATCCACTGTTTTTAATCCAACTGCCATTTGTAACTGCCATGCTTATGTTTACCTTTAAGCCGGAAGTTGATGATCTGGCCCCTGCCGTGGAAAAATTAAGGGGTCAAGTCGCTGAGCAGGGACCGCTTAAATCCAGCGATTTTGTCTCTATTGGTCTGTTTTCCATGGTATTAATAAGCTGGATGACAATTTCTGGTAGCTTGGGTATGGGTACTGTTGCTATTATGGGAGCTGTCTTCTTCCTGGCTGCAGGTTTAGTGCTGTGGGATGATCTTAATTCTGGTGTTAACTGGGGTGTGGTACTTCTCTATGGTGCAGCCATCTCCCTTGGTGTACAGATGAAAGATACTGGAGCTGCCGAATGGGTTGCCGTCAGTTTTCTCTCGCTCTTGACACCTATAGGGGCAGATCAAGGCATCGGGTTGTGGGCAGCGGTATCGGTATTGACCACAGGTGTTACCAACACCATGTCCAACGGGGCTGCGGTTGCAGTTCTTGGCCCAATTGTACTTAAAATGGCAACTGCAGCTAATGAAAGTCCAATTGTTATTGGCTTTATAACAGCAGTATCTTCTGCTTTTGCCTATCTGACTGTTGTCGGGACTCCTGCCTGTACTATTGTTTATGCGTCAGGATATTTAAAAACCAGCGACTTTTTGAAAGTTGGCTGGAAAATGATTCTTATATCTACCATGTTGATGATTGCCTGTGCTTATCTTTACTGGCCTATGGTTGGAGCTTAATTGGGGAAGTTAAATGGTAGAACTTACTTCACACACATTTCAAATATTGGTTGGTGTTGACGGCTCTGAGGAGTCATACAAAGGGCTATCCTATGCTTCGAAGTTAGGACTCGGCATACGAGCAGATATTGACCTACTCTATGTTCGTCCGTTGGATCAAGGCATGAATAGCGGCGGTCTGCAAGTGCGAGTCGCTAGACAGAACATTGTCGAATCCGGGCTGGAACTTCCAGGGGTGACCTTCCTTAAAAAAGGCAGGGATCTACTGGTTGATATCGGCCACATGTCTAAAGAGTGGGAAGAGTCCTTTACCCACAACGACATTCAAGGCGACCCATTAGGCAATCATATTATCAAATATAGAAGTGCCAAAGGCCGGGGTATTCAACTCACCCTTAGAGCCGCTGAAAATTCTGAAACTGGAATTCTTGATGAGCAAGAGGCTGAAAACCACGATCTAATCATTATTGGAGCCTCTGCAGAACGCAAAGGCATTTCCAAAATATTAGGAGTTGCCTCTTCCGCCTTGAAAGTTGCCGTACATGCTCCATGTTCTGTGATCATTGCCAGAAAACTAGAAGTTGGCAACGGTCATCTGGTCTGTCTTGATGGCTCTGCTGAGGCGTTGAGTGCACTAAAAAAAGATGCTTTTTTAGCTAACAACTGCCAATGCCCAATATCACTGATTTCAGTCGCCAAAGATGAATCTCATCTGGAACATGCCAAAAATGCAATTAAAGCTGGCCTGGAACTTTTGGATAATGCTGGTATTGATGTTACAGACACCTTCACACCAATTGGCGACCCTGTTGCAGAAATTGTAGAGAGGGGACAACACTACTCACTAATAGCCTTGGCTGAATCGTCCCAAAAGGGGGTCAGAAGGTTTTTTATGGGCGGAGTCGCTTTCAATGTTCTGGAACACGCCAAAAATTCGGTAATGATTATCCGCTAAAACCACTTTTCTCTGGCAATCTAAACGATTAGATAGCCAGAGATACAAACTGGCAAACCTAAATTTGGCAATTTAGTATTTGACTTTTTTCGCAGAAAAAATCATATTGCAACTATAGATTTTTTTAGTTGCTTTAATCTACAACTATTCCTACAAAACAATTATTAACAAATACTTAATAATTTTATAAGCCAAACCTAATAAACGTTTAATTTGGAGAGACCTGTATGAGAAAATCAAAACAGACAATCACCTTTATTATTGCCATGCTGGCACTCACATTGAGTGCTTGTGCTACTGACTCAAGCAAAAACAGCGGTTATCATAAAGGCTACTTTCAAAACCATCCGCAATCCGGGAACAGCGAACTCTCCAGTGTAGGAACTACATGTTATTTCTGTACAGAAGCTGACAAAGCAGCCCCTAAAGACTCCGATAATGATGGAGTTATCGATGACCTGGACAAGTGTCCTGGAACTCCGGCAAATGTTGCGGTTGACACCAAAGGCTGCCCACTTGATTCCGATGGCGACGGTGTCTATGACTACATGGACAAATGTCCTGGAACTCCAGCAAATGTTAAGGTTGACGCCAAAGGCTGCCCACTTGATTCCGATGGTGACGGCGTCTATGACTACATGGATAAATGCCCTGGAACTCCAACCGGCGCAACCGTAAATACCAGTGGATGTTGGGTGTTGAAAAATCTCAACTTCAAGACCGGAAAAGCCGATATTGAGCCAAGCTCTTTTAAAGCACTAAATGAATTAGCTGCTGTTTTAGAAGCCAACAGCAAACTATCTGTAGAGGTACAAGGCCATACAGATAGTCGTGGCAGCTATAAAATGAATAAAAACCTATCCCAGGCAAGGGCAGAAGCTGTTGTTGGTTATTTATTAGATCGTGGTATTAACCCTATGCGTTTGACTGCTAAAGGTTATGGACCTGACAAGCCAATAGCTGATAATGCCACTAGAGCAGGACGGGCTGCAAATCGCCGTGTTGAGCTAAAGCCTAAACATTAAAATTGGGAACTTTGGGGCACTGCCTCAAACCCCGCTGGGAAGGGGGCATGCCCCCTTCCCAGGCCCACCCCATTAGTTTAAAAACCAAAGCAGTATAAAATAGCGTCCTCCCTTGCCAATTAATACCAAGATAGTAAAGAGAGCCAGTGGGGTTCTAAATAGCCCAGCTACCAACGTCAATGGATCGCCAATAATTGGAACCCAGGCTAGCAAAAGTGAAAACCGACCCCATTTAAGGTAGTTATCCTGTGCAGATTGAAGCTGGTCTGGCTTTAGAGGAAACCATTTATGGTCGGCAAAAACCAAACAATAACGGCCTAAATACCAATTACATATTGACCCACCAACATTACCAGCAGTTGCTGCCCCCCAGAGCAAAACCGGATCATAACCACCCGCAGCAACCAATCCCAACAGCACCGCCTCCGATGAAAGAGGCAGTATTGTTGCCGCTAAAAATGCACTCAAAAATAGACCAGCTATCCCATAATCCATCAATATCTCCCCTAATTATTTATTTTATGGGATGGGTTTGGGAAGGGGCATGCCCCTTCCCAATGGGGTGAGGGGCAAAGCCCCGCAGTTTCTAAAATTTGTTCTCAATTTCATCAAAAACATACCGGCAAAAAGCCATAGAGCAGGTAAACCCAGGAGAGACAACATTAAGCAGATGAAAGGATTTTTCATCCCCCTCATGATAAAAATCCATCTCAAGGCGTCGACTGGGCAAATGAATAAGTTGTGCTCTAATTCCCGGCTCTCCCCAGTGCCAACGGGCTTTTCTAGCTGCTGGAGCCGCCAGTTCTCTAGCTTGGCCAACCATCTTTTTCCGGCTATATTTTGCAAGCTCTCGAAATGCCAAGCTGCGAAAGCCAAAATCGTTACGAATTAACAAGCCCAACTCCCGACTGCCGATATCAACCAGTTCTTTCAGATTAAAACCGGAAAGTCCACCATAGTGCTCACGCCAAAATGCTGGAATTGCCGTCGGCCCAATTTTAACCTCACCACTGGCTGTCAATGTGTAGTGTACCCCCAAAAAAGGGTTTTCTAAATCTGGAACCGGATAGATATGGGTTTTAAGGGAGCCTTTAGGCTCGTCACTTTTAAGATACAGGCCCTTAAACGGTAGGATTTCATGCTCTTTTGAAAAGGCAAAATCCTTGGCAATTTTATCGGCATAAAGACCAGCAGCGTTTATCAAATAACCAGGAACCACAACTCCAGCACTGGTTATAACCGCCTCGCCTTTTCGGCCTAAGTATGCTGTATTAAGACGAACTTCAACTTTTTTTTCAATAGCATCCTGGCTTAGAGAGGCTAAAACCTCACTTGGAGAGACTGTTGCAGTGGTTGGAGAGAACAACGCCCGCTCAAAAGTCCGAACTCTCGGCTCTATCTCCCTGGCATCTTCAGCAGAAATCTCCTCTAATGGGACTCCGTTTGCCCTGCCCCTGCGCAATAACTCTTTTAATCCTGGTAGATCAGCAATATCTTTTGCTACGACCAACTTGCCACAACGGTTTAGAGAAAGACCACGCTCCAGACAGTAATCAGTTAATAACCTGTTTCCCTCTACAGAGAATCTTGCCTTTAGACTATCTGCCGTATAGTAAAATCCTGCATGTAATACCCCACTATTTCGACCACTAGCATGACTACCAGTAACCGACTCTTTTTCTAGCAACATTATTGATGCTTTTGGCTGCCTTCTTCTGGCCTCCAATGCTAGATTTAGGCCGATAATGCCACCACCTATTATTAGAAAATCAACTTTTTCCACTCTTACTCTTTTGGGACGCTGCCCCAAACCCCGCTGGAAGGGGCACACCCCCTTCCCATACCGATCCCATGAATTTCAGACAAAAAAAAGAGGGTGGAAAAATCCACCCTCTTTTTATACAGCTTTTTTAGACTTTTAATCGTCTATTGTACTTTTTACAGCTTAGAACTTAACTTTGAACTCAGCTTGCAAAGAGTGCATGTCTTCTACGTCGCCATTAGCGTCTTGGGCAACAGCATCGTCGTCACTTGGAGCTACATACTTACCAATAAGTGCGAATGTTGTACCTTCGTCCAGGCTTGTTTTAGCTGAAAGAGTACCACCCCAAGCGGAAGCGGAATCAGTTGTGTCAGTTCCACCAACACTCTTTTCAACAACAGCAGCGTAATCTACAGATGGGCTGATTGTCCATGCACCAGCTTTAACATCTACGCCTGCACCAACAGCCCACATGTTCTGCATAAGAGCTGTAGTTGTTCCTGTGCCAGCACCTTTAGCCCAAGTCTCAAGTAGAGAAACTCCACCAGGACCGCCTTGACGCCATGTTGGGGAGAAGTCAGGAGTTGTACGTGCTGAAGTGTAGTATGTGCTTTGTGGATGACTGAAGTCTTCACCAGCATATACGCCGTAAGCTTTCCATCCGCCAAAACCAGTCTTACCATTCAGACGAAGAGCTGCCAAGAAATCGGAACCGTCACGCTGAGTGTCTGCAGTACCACCACTATGACCACCTTCCCAGATAGCTGTACCGTGGAGGTTGACACCACCAAGATCAGTACCAACGGATAGAGCACCCCAGTTGTTGGTTGAGTCAGCAACAGCAGCATTTGCGAAGTTGTCGTCAATGTCCAAATGTGCCCAGGTCAACTGATAGTTAACATTGCCAGCTTTACCTACAAGGCTAAGACCGTAGATGTCAGCTTGGTCGGTGTCAGCATTTCCTGTGGAAGTAAGACCCTCAGATACACGTACGTTAAGACCTACAACAGTCATGTCGCCAAAAGATTTAGCAAGTAGTGTTGTACCGTAGGAACCGCCGTCATCTTTGAAAAGGATCTTGTCATTGATGCTAAGAGGCATGTTACCAATTTTAATACCAACGCCATACATCTCAGTTTCCATCCAGACCCGCTTGATGTCTAGTGAGTCACCAGCATCAGAGTCGTTTGCACCTTGGATGGCGTCTGAGCTACCCATTGGACGCATATGAATGTGAGCAGAAGTTTTGTCGCTGATTTTAGCGTCAACATCTAGCTGCATGCGCTGGAACCAACCTGACTGGTCATCAGTTGCATCGTTGTTTGTAACTGTGTCTGTCAATGTTGCGTCTGAATCTGTATAACGCATCATGTAGTAACCGCCAAGATCAACCTCAGCAGCGTCTGCCTGTGGAACAGCAACCAAAGCAGCCATTGCTGCAGCACCCAAAATTAGTGACTTTTTCATCTTTTCTTCCTTTTTTAGAATGGTGTCGAACTGTTTTGGGCCCTTGATGCCCTACACATTCAACAAAAATAAATTAACTCTTTTTAAACTCTTTTATATATCTACATCAAATCACTTATAACTAGGTCGATATGTGACCTCTTTGCAACTTAATGTGCTCTTTTCTACACGCTATCCAAAACCAAGTCAAGAAAAAAAATCTTGATTACTGCTTAATACAGTGATTAAAGCGATAAAACAGCCCTGATGATAGTTTAGCAGTGTTTAAATCGTGATTTGTATATAGCAATGGCTGTGCCATCTTCTAAAATAGCAAGCTCAGCCATTATAATGTATTGTTTTAGCAGTAATTTCTACTTCGTTTGCATGTGTTGTGTTTTTTGCAACATAGCGTCACAAAATCACCACACGCAGATTAACGATAGTTTAAACGTCGGTTTTTTGTAGTTTTTAGCCAAATATTATTTTTTTGTTAACTTTTTTTGTTGTAACAATTAATAAAGAGTGGAGTTGGCTATATTGAAGCAGTAAATATCAGAAAAATTCCTAACATCTAGAAAAAAGTAGGGCTAAATTAACGGGCTATTCAAGACTACACACTCTGATGCCCTGGTAATTGCAACATAGAGACACTGGAGTGCCTCCTGGCGGTTTGGATTGGCGAGGATGTTCTCTGAATCGACGAAAACATTGTTAAAGGTAGAGCCTTGGGAGCGATGAACGGTAATAGCGTGGCAGGGCCTCAGGTCTGCAAGGGAGTTTTTCAGATTCCAAAAATCCCACCACTGTTTTTTCCCAGCTTTGGCCTCTTGTGCCAAATTACTCAACCGCTCTTTTATCAGCCGTTCTTGAGATGCATCTGGCATATAGAGAATCACATCCCCCTCACTATCAAAAGGACGGAATATAATCTCCCACACTGGCAACGCATCATCATGCCATGGGTGTGTGGTCTTTACACAGCTAAGCACCTCTCCTTCACTGTCGGTATTCAGTACCAGTTTGGTCTTGCTTCTAGCCACCCGCTTATGAACCCCATTGGCTGTAATCGCCCGCTCAGTGGGCAGAAACGGCTGGTTGATAGATCTATCTACTAGCATGGAGCGAATCTGGTCGTTAAAATAGTTAACCTTTTTATTGGTCCAAGAGACCACTCGAAACGAGTCCCGATCATCTTGATAACGTTTCTGGGTAAAAGCTCCAGGCAGCCATTTTTCAAATCGTTGTCCCGGCATTAAAAACAGACCAGACTTGCTACCAGCCGCCGAGACGAACCCCCGCACCGGAACCCTGCCCCCTGTCACCATGATATTTCGAATTGCAGACGATAGCTCAATAATGGGGTTCTCCGCCTCCTGGCGGATAATCTTGGTCAGGTCAGCCCTATCTGTTATAGAGAAGGTTGGAGAGCTTGACTCCCCAACTGGAGGTAGCTGTACCGGATCACCAACAAATATTACCTGGGTCGAACTCTGCACCAGGGCGTTATCAATTGTTGACCATAGCTCTTCGCCAACCATAGAGCACTCGTCAACAATAACCAGGTCATACTTCTCTAGAGTGGCAGCCCGCTTTTTCTTTAAAACCTGCTGCTCTTTGTTATAACTCAGAACCAGTCCGAGTAGTGAGTGGATGGTTCCGGTATCAACCTTCAAACCAGCCGCCTCCGCCATCCGGTCCAACACACGGACCGCTTTATTGGTAGGTGCAGTCAAAATCACCCGTACATCTTTATCCAAACTTTTGACAAACTCGGTAATGGTGAAGGTTTTCCCAGTTCCTGCATAACCAGAGAGCAGAAAAAATTTTTTACCTCCCATAAGAGGCTCAAAAAAATCATGCATCTTCTCTATTGCCACAGCTTGATCAAGGGTGGCTGGTTTTAAACTCTCATCACTCACAATATTCTCTACCGTTATCTAAAAATGTACCGTTTCATGGCATAATCTACCAACTCTGTTTTATACTACAAAAATGACTACATACAAAAGTAAGAGAGACCAGATATGAGCGATGATAAAAACAGCAAAAAAATAGAAGAGGAGCTTAAGAGACAACAGAAGTTCTCCATGGCCTCAGCAATTGGCCGCTCTGGAGGCGGTGGTATGTTGAAAGGGGCATCACCTATTCCAAAACAGGATCAGGCAGTTAACCAGATCAAAGATTTTGTCAACCAGCACTGCCTTGATCCCTCTGGAGCTATAAAATCTATATTGAACCGCCGGGCTAAAAACTCTACCGCCCTGATAGAAAAACATCTAGACAATCCAAAAGCTGCTCTTGCTGAACTGCTGCAATCCATACTTGACAAAGATACTGTTCTCTATGAGTTTGTCCGGCAGGTTGATGTAAAGTGGGGAGAGATGTATCAAGAACGCCCGCTCTTTCAGCAGCCAGGTGATTCAGCCCATCCTGATGATGAGTATACCCATGAATCTGTCAAAGCCGATTTAATCAGCCTTTTGCAGACTGTGCAAAATAGCTTATGAGCGTAGAAAAAAAAGCCCTGGTGGTACTCTCCGGCGGTCAAGATTCAACCACCTGCCTCTATTGGGCGTTGGATTTTTTTGGCAAAAGCCAAGTCGAAACCATAACCTTTGATTATGGACAGCGACATATAATGGAGATTGCCTCGGCAAAAAAAATTGCTGCTATTGCCAATGTTGCCAACAAGGTGATCCCCATTGACACCTTCTCAGCTTTGGGGGGCAACTCCTTAACAGAACCAAATATTCCGGTTGAAAACGGTCTTGGCCATAGCAACCAACTACCAAACACCTTTGTACCGGGGCGGAATTTGATTTTTTTAACCTATGCTGCCGCTTTTGCCTATCAGAGAGGAATTGACCATTTAGTCACCGGAGTAGCCCAAACCGACTATAGTGGCTATCCAGACTGTCGCCAGGAGACCATAGCCGCCCTGGAAAAAACTTTGCAGCTAGGGATGGAGAGTAGAATCTCCCTGCACACGCCGTTAATGTTCAAATCGAAAAAAGAGACGGTTCTCATGGCGGAAAAACTCGGTGCACTTCCAGCTCTTGGCTTTAGCCACACCTGCTACAACAACAGCTACCCACCTTGTACCATCTGTTCTGCCTGTCAACTTAGGGCCAAAGGTTTTGCTGAGGCCGACATCACCGACCCTCTACTAAATAGATATAACCATGGCTGACTCACTACTATATATAGGGGCTGCCCCTTTTGAGGCGGCACTGACTGTGCCCCTGCTGCCAAAAAGCCACCCCAGCCATAATCTCCATGGTCACAGTTATTATGCCCGGATCAGGGCAAAAACCAGTAAAGACTGGTCGCCATTTATTGGTGGAGAGAGTCAAAGGGTTGCAGAGGCAATAAGCCAAACCGTAGCCCCCCTTGATTATGGGCTGCTAAACCACCACATGAAAAACCCTACTGACGAAAACCTGGCTCGCTGGTTGTGGCAACGCTTGGAAGTTCCAGGTTTGGAGTCGGTAGGCATCCAGAGCACCAGAAACACCGGGGCCGACCTTGGAAAGGAAAACCAAGCCCATATCTGGCGGAAATTTCGTTTTGAAGCTGCCCATCAACTGCCCAACGTTGCCTCAGGCCACCCATGCGGCCGGATGCATGGCCACGGTTTTGAGGTGATTCTTCATGCCAACCAGCAGCTAGACGGTAAAGATATGGGGGTGGACTTTGACCGCTTGTCAGAGCTTTGGCTGCCTCTACATAACATACTCCACAACCACTGTTTAAACGACATCCCAGGATTGGAAAACCCCACCAGCGAAATGTTGGCAGCCTGGATCTGGCATAAGCTAAAACCAGAGTTGGATGAACTCTCATGGATTACCGTTTATGAGACAGTCACCGCTGGCTGCAACTATAACGGTCAGCAGTTTCGGATATGGAAAGAGCTACGCTTTGAAGGGGCATTAAAGCTACACCATGCCCCACCTGGAGATTCCAGACGTATGCTCCATGGCCATAGTTATCTAACCAGACTTCACCTATCGGCCCCACTGGATTCAGTTCTGGGCTGGACGGTAGATTATGGTGATGTAAAATCCGCCTTTCAGCCGCTATATAACCAGCTTGACCACCATTTTCTCAACGGGCTGGAGGCAATTAACGGTGGGGATCTAGCCAGTATATTATTTTGGATAAAAGACAGGATGGTTAGCAGACTACCACAGCTAGACCGCATTGATCTTTTTGAAAGCCCCGGCTGCGGGGCTACACTCTGCTGGGGAAATCAAGGGCCGATTTTACCAATTTAGTTATTGCGAGTAATTTATGAGCGGAAAACTACTAGTTATCGGAACCCCCATAGGCAACATTTCCGACCTTGGCGAACGGGCATTAAAGGCTCTTGGCGAGGTGGATACTATCGCCTGTGAAGATCCCAAAGAGACCAAAAAGCTCTTTTTTCACTACAAAATCCCATTTGCCAAACGTTATATAAAATGCAATGACGGCAACGAAAAGGCCTCGGCCAACGGTATTTTAAAACTGTTGCAAAAAGGCGAGATGGTCGGCCTCTGTAGCAGTGCTGGAATGCCAGGCATTAGCGATCCCGGATTTCGGGTTATATCTGCCGCTGTAGAACACAACATGGAGATAGATGTAATCCCTGGCCCTTCAGCTATGACTACTGCTCTGGTCGCATCTGGACTACCTAGCAGCTCACACCTGTTTCTCGGATTCCCACCAAGAAAACCGGTCCGGCAGAAGAAGCTACTAGAGCTGGAGAAAACTACAGCCCACACTTTGATATTTTATATCTCGCCCAGACATTTAAAGGAGTTTTTGCAGTTAGCCAAAGAGATTGTTGGAGATCGAAACGGAGCAGTAGCCAAAGATTTGACTAAAAAATATCAGAAGTTCTACCGGGGCAAAATTTCAGAAATTCTCCAAGAGTTAGGAGATGAGGAGTTTCGGGGTGAAGCTGTGGTGCTAATTGCAGGATATAACAAAAGCGAAAATGACTCGGAAGAGGAGCACCCATTCAACAGGATGCCACTACCCAGAAGGTCCTAACCTGTACTACTCAGGTTGAAACCAATTTCCCCGTAGTCTCGTTTATCCCATGCATTATCGGTATCCCGACATTTTCAGCAGGTATCCACCATGGTTCATATAGTTACTTTCTGCTAACGTAGAGGCTTATTGCGAGTTATCTGGCAACTATAGGTTTGTAGCAAATACCTACCAGCAGTTGATTGATTTTAAAAAAATATTTAACCCAGTGTCTGCTGCTAAATTTAATAAATATCAGGAGTTGGTTCCAATGCATCGACAAAAAAAATCTTACCTATCTATTATCGTACTCATCTCTATTTTTTCAACAAACAATATTGGACTTGCAGAGGATGAAAAAAAACCTTGGAACAATCAAGCAGAACTATCTTTTGTTAGTACCTCTGGCAACAGCGATACAGAAAATCTCTCCATAAAAAATAAATTTGAATTCCAAGCGTCTGAAAAAGTTAAATTAGTATGGAAAGCAAGTGCACTACGAGGAGAGGCCGACGGGGTATCATCATCTGAAAGTTATGCGACATCATTGCGGGGTGATTATAAATATTCCGACCCTATCTTCATCTTTCTGAGTACTGGTTGGGAACAAGATAAATTTGCCGGCACAAAGAGCAAGATTAATGTAGGTCCAGGTGTTGGATATAAAATATTGACGGGACCGAAACACTCACTGACAACTGAAGCTGGCGGTAATTATGTGACTGAAAAAAATACTGATGGCACAGATAACAGTTACTCGAATGGCCGCCTTTTTTCTGAGTATGGATACCAATTTAACGAAGATTCAAAGTTTACACAAAAATTGGAATACCTTCACGATTTTAACAACTCCAAAAACTATAATGCCAATTCAGAAACATCAGTGACTACAGCCTTTACCGATATGTTTTCCCTTAAGATTGGCTACACAGTAAAATATGATAATGAACCACTCTCCTCAGCGTACACAAAAACTGACAAGGTGCTTAGCACCTCAATATTGGCTGACTTTTAATTAAAAAAATTTATAAATAATTCTATATCTAGTCTTTATGGAGTCTTGGTTGTGAAAAATAATTTACTTAAATTTGCAAAATATATATCTGTCGTACTTCTTCTTGTTTTTCCCCTTGGCTTTAGCGAAGCAGCGGAACAAGCAGTTCCAGAAGAAGAGTCAAGTCAGGTAAAAATCCTAGAAAAATCAACTGAGACCAAGCTTAATGAAATCCGCTCTGATCTAGTAAAGCGGCACGAAGAGCTGGCAATTGCTACTAAAGCCCTGAAAAAAACCAAAACCCCGCAAGAGAAAAAGGAGCTTGAAGAGAATATCGCCTCTCTAAACCAGGTGATTGGAGAACAGAACAAAGCTTTTGCAATGATTGTTTCCGGTGGAATTGAAAAGGCGTTGGTTGAAGAGAAATCAAATGTAAAATTTGATTGGCAAAAAGATTTGATGGATATTCTTCAGCCAATTTTAAGCGAGCTTAAACAGTTAACTGAACATAAAAGAAAATTGGAGAATTTAAAAAACAGTATCAATTTTCATCAAGCTCAGATTAATGCCGCAAATGAGGCGATGATTCGGATCAACGCCATAGATCCAAAAAAGTTAAAGTATTCCGCATTAAAAAAATATACTGAGATTAAAACCAGTTGGCAAAAAAGGGTTGATGAGCACCGTCATCTAATGGAGGTTTCCCAGCTACAGATGGATGAAATGCTCAAACCAGACGAGGTTCATGAGCAAGCTTTGAGTGTAACCATTAAACAGTTTTTCCTCGGTCGGGGAGCAACTCTCATAATGGCAATTTTTGCGGCACTTCTGGTTTTTGCCGTTATGCGCTCTATCCAGCTATTTTTAAAAAAGATGTTGGTTGGTGACAAGAATCACAGTAGAAGAACATCCACCCGATTTTTTGGTATTTTCTATCAGCTAGTAACCGTATTATTCAGTGTAGCTGCTGTATTTATTGTTTTCCACGAACGAGGAGACAGAGTACTTCAAGCGGTTGCCATAATCATTCTGGTTGTGGTCATTTTAATCTTGAAAAACTCAATTCCTGGTTTAATTGGTGAGTTGCGTTTGTTGATGAACTTAGGTTTGGTTCGTGAGGGCGAGCGGGTTATATACAATGGGCTTCCGTGGTTGGTAGAGAGTTTGAATGTCTTCACAAAATTAAGCAACCCTGCAATTGTCGGCGGAACTATCAAGGTTCCCATCCAAATTTTAACCAACCTACACTCCAGAAAAAGCCATGCTGACGAACCATGGTTTCCCTGCCGGATTGGCAATCGGGTAATTTTAGATGATGGAGTATATGGACTGGTTCAGATGATTACCATGGAAGGAGTTGTCCTCAGGTTGGCTGGTGGAGCGGAAAAAAGCTATGGTATAGGAGATTTTTTAGGGGCAAACCCGGTTAACCTTTCCAAAGGTTTTAGCGTAGCATCAGTTTTTGGAATCGATTATAAACACCAGGAGCGCTCTACGGTTGAGATTCCTAAACTCTTTGAAGATGGAGTTCGTGCTGGCCTGCAAGCTGAAGAGTTTGGGGAACATTTAACCAAGGTGGTTTGCGAATTTGATTCTGCAGCAGCATCATCTTTAAACTATAAAATCATGGTTGAGTTTACCGGAGATGCAGCGAATTCATACAATCCGATTAACCGTGCTGTACAACGGCTGGCAGTTGAAATATGCAACAAAAACAACTTGGATATTCCTTATAATCAGCTTACCGTACACTACAATCAACCTTAGACCTGCGGTTTAAATTAGTAGACATCTATTTGGGCGTTGCCCAAAACTCCATTGGGAAGGGGCACGCCCCTTCCCAAACCCACCCCATGATTTTTTGGTAGTTTTGGTGATATTAGAGGGTTTTGCACTTAGATTTAACAGTTTCAACAATTTTTTTAAACGATGTCATAAGCTCCATATCTGCGACCTCCAACCTGATAGCAAACTCCTGCTCAACAGCAAAACAGAGATTAAGGTGGGTCAAAGAGCCCCAGGCATCAATTCGGTCCATTGTGCTAGATTCATTAATTGCTTTAGCATCTATCTCAAAAACATCCGCCATAAGCTCTTTAATCTTCTCTTCCATTTCTCTCTTTCCAATCAATGAACCTGGATTCGGCAGAAACTGCCGAATCCAGGTTAAATATTGCAATAGTCTGGGGTGGTATTGTCACAGTTGCTCACTCTTTATAACAAAACTCCCCCCGTTCCGCCATCTCTTCAGCTACTGCCAAAACCTCACGGGCTTTTAGCAGTACCATGACCAGATTGCCAACCTTAACCTCTTGCCAACAGCCTGGCCTGGCTTTTAAATGGGGAATCAGCTTGCTAATACTCCGGCGGCTGGACAACTCCTGGTTGAAAAGCCGGGTATTGGTCTCCACCATCTCTCCATCAGCATTTCTGGACTCTATCTTATACATCTCCGCGGTAAATGGAGAGGTTGGCATTCTCTCTTCCAGTATCTCTTCAATGCTGTGGTAGATCATCAGAGTCTCAATACCAACCCCTAAAAGCAGAGCGGCACCATCGACAGCAATAATTCGCTGGTAGGGCGAGCCTTCTCCACACGGAGTGGTGGCAAGGTGGTGGTTATTGCAGAGCATCTCTGCACCACCACCCTTAGCAGCAACAGCATGGGTAGGGTGCTGGCTTCGCACAACACCATGGGAGCGACGAAACAGCTCGGTAATCAGCCCCATTTTTGATGGGGTCATGTAGTTATCAAACAGATTTTTCCCCTCCACCCAATCCAGAGCAGAGCCACTAAAAGGCAGGGTGGGCATAACCAGGGTTCCTGCTGGACCGAGAATTTTTGTAAGCTCTGCTATAACCTCAGTAGGGCGACCTGTAAAAGCAGCAAAACTATCCATAGAGGAGTGAACAATAATTGTATCTCCATCTTTTAGACCCAACTTTTGCAAAGCAAGATTAAACTCTTTGGGGCCAAAAGCATAACGGTAACGAAGCCACGCCAAACGCCACTGCTTAATCTGGCCTTTAATCCGTCTTTTTAGAGATTTGGGAAGAGGAATAGCCATTTAACCTTTAGAAGCCTTAACCATATCATCAAGCCAGGCAGAGAGTTTATCTACTCTGCTGTCCCAGGTGTTCTCCAAAGCCACCTGCTGCCGGGTAGTTGGCGTTCCTACCCCGCCATTTTCCAGACCATCAACTATAGCCCGCTCCCAACTATCGGCATCGTCTGCCAACTGCACCACATGAGAAAAATGGTCAACTATCACCTGCTGTCTACCTGCAACCACAGGCAGTCCGGTGGCTAAAAACTCATGGAGCTTGGTGGGATAGCCGTGGACCACCCAGCTCTCAGCATCGCCCTGGTCAATATTGGCAATTTTATAACAGATGGTTAAAATATCCATGTTATTAACGTAGGCAGGCATTTCCTCCCTGGGTTTGCGACCAAAATAGTGGACGTTACCTCGCTCCACCAGCCTATTCCAGCGGTCTCTAGCCAATACACTTGCCGGATCTTGACCGTTAAAATAGGTAGGACCTAAAAAGACCCAGTTCCACTCCGGTCTACGCTCAGTCACTACCAGGAGCATTTCAAGGTCCATCTTGGCATTAAGAGAGCCGACATAACCAATCCGTGGCCGGGGGACCTTTGCCAAATCTGCTGGAGCCTCAGAACCGACAGCCTTCATGAAGGTGACAGAATCGGCACCATTATTAAGAACCCGTCCTTTAACCCTCCCCTGCCCCGGCAGGTTTGCCAGCATACCCTCAGACGAGGTAGTGACAAGATCGGCTTGCTCTATTATCGTCTGCTCATAACTACCCAGATCACTATCCCAGTTTTTCATCATATTGTGGGCATCAAAAACATGATAGACCACATGCTTGGGTTCTAACCACTCAAGCCAGGGCTGAAACATGGGATGAAAGAGAAAAACAATCAGCTCATCACAATCACCATATTTAGAGATAGCCCTCTTTAGAGCAAGAGCGTGCTGACGGCTGAGCCACCTATCCCAAGCCGGAAACCGGGGCCATAGTGGAGCCAGTCGGCCTGGATAATCCACCAAAACCCCATCCTGCTCCACCATTCTCCCCAGCCACGGACACTCATTCCAGGGTTTGGTATGCCGCTCCCAAAAATTAACCGGGCCAAAACTATAAACTATCGGCCAGCCCTGCTCACCTAAACGGCTCAGAAGTTGCTGCCGACTCAGCCAGTGGTTCCACCAGGCATGGGGAGAGAGAGCTATAATCGGGGGACGTTTTTGGGGAGAAATCATAGGCTGGGATAATAGCCTGTTTATCAGATAAATGTCCACATCAACTGCTGTTTCCAGGTTAACGCCAATAAGCGATGGTAAACTTCAGCCCCTGCCAATTGCCTACAGCACCCGTACAGTTAATATTGCTGTTGATGCCGACTTTAATTTTTTTATCTGTTGTGCCAATGGTGCTGGTTAAAGAGACAACCCAATCAACATTTTTATCTGCCACCCCCCAATCTGTTGCATAACAGGCTGCCGCCGCCGGGCAGAATTTGATATCGAGAGAACCAGCATCGGTGACGTTGCGTTTGATTGTGGTCCGTCCATTTAGTTCTAAAACCGCATCGCTTATATTCTCTGGATTACATGCCGTTGCACGCATCACCCCCATGGCAATATTCAATCCACTCTGGACAAGGTCGTCCAAAGCGTAACCATTGGCTAGCTCGGCAACAATATCTGCCCGGCTACCCTGAACACGGGCAACACCAGCGGCTAAAACAGCAAGAATTGTCATTATAATCAGAGCTGAGATCAACAGTGCTCCCTGCTCTGAATTTGCTCTATTATACATTTTGCCCCACATAGACATAGAGGCTACTACGCATGGGAAGGGTTAAAACCTCACCACCATATAGTGTACTTTGGAGTGTCATATTGATTGTTACCAGACAGCCGGTCTCGGTGGTAAAAGGGGAGAGATCAAAGTCTAAACTGCTTACACCGGGCAAGACCAGTTTCTCCCCTCCACCATTAACCTCCATGGTGATACTATCCGTCTCGGTGGCACTGAGCTTAAAAATAAGCTGCTCGCCTTGGTGGCTGGTCAACTGTAGAGAACTGGCTCCGTCTGGCTGGCTAAAGCTGTCGCAAGAGGAGCCTTGCAGCTCAGCCATGATTCTCCTCATGGCAATATGGCCGCGATCAGCCATTGGAGAGAGAGTTCTTGCCGTTAGATAGGCATCAAACCCACCAGCCATGGCCTTGGCCCCTGCACCAGCCAAAATAGCCAGAAGGGTCATAACCAGCACCATCTCTATCAGGGTGAACCCTCTCTGGAAATCATTGTCCAACGCTTGACCAAAGGTGACCCTTCCCCGGCGATTCCCACCTTGATAATCACACATTTATAAGCCTCACTGTTATAGGCTGAGCCACTACAGCTAAGAGAGCCATTACCACTATTGAAAACTCCCCCTTGCACCGAAAGCTCCCGGTCAAACAGAACCGGCCCGCCAAGATCGATGCTCTCATTATCGTCAACAATATTATTAAAACCATCATCTGCCCAGCGTGTTTGCAGCATCTGGCCCATCCTCTCTTGGGCCAAAAGCTGCCCTTGATGGAGTTCGCTAACCCGGTGTGATGAGGTGATGACTCTGCTGAATACCGGCAGCAAGATCACTACAGAGATCCCCACCACGACGATAACAATGATTAGCTCCAACAAGCTAAAACCGGAAGATGATTTAGTGGTCATAAAACAACCACTACCCCACTATCACCAACAATGCGGAGGGTAATATTTTTACCATTCAGCCCCAGGTCAATATCCTGGTCCGTCCCACCAGGACTTCCATAACTGTCAAAAACTACCGAGAAACCGTCCATGGTGACACTACCAAGATGGTTGTTGTTATAGAGAGTGCTGCCGGAGGAGTCGGTAATGGAGTAGCTGTTGCCAGCCGAGCTTTTAATGGTAACTGACTCCCCCCGGCTAAGAGCCATGGAGCGGGCAAGGTCAAGATCAGCATTAAGGTGGTCAGCATAACTCTGCAGAGTGATAGATGAACCCGGCCATCTTGCAGAGACAACTACTGTTAAAATCCCCACCAAAAGCATGACCAATACTAGCTCAATAAGGGTGAAGCCAGAGGAGTTTTTGTTACCATAGAAAATAGTTGTTTTACTGTTTTCCATTATAAACCAGCTAACTACCTACCAAGTAGATGTTAAAGATGCTTTGGCAGATGATGTTTCACTGCTATCTACAGTTATGGTGTAGGTTGTTCCATCCTTGCCTGTATGGGTAATACCACTACCAGAGGCTACCCAGCCGGATGGAGTACCGTCAAAAGCCCCTAATAGAGTTGCCCCACTGGTTATCATGGTCTGGGTATTTCCGGCCCGGTTTGAGGCAAAATTAATTGCTGCAGCAGATTGTGCAGCAGCATAAACCGCATCCGCCGAGGAGCTTTCCGCCTGCTCACTTAAATCGATAAATTTTGGTACGGCTACCACTGACAGGATGCCTAGAATAACAATTACCAGAATCAGCTCAATCAAAGTAAAACCAGAGTCCATCTTAGAGGTCGGCTTTATGTTGCAACACATAATGCAGGTTTTCACTTTTCCACTCCAACCACTTAAAAAGTAGTACATATGATTTTTTTATTATCGACTTTTATCTGTTAATTTGAGCATCAAATGCAGGCTTATGTCAAGAGTGACAGCACACACAAACTCATGTAATCAAAGGATGTTTACTGTTATCATTTAAAAAGCATGGCGACAGCACATTAATAATCTGATATTTGTTTTATATTAGAAAATTAATTAAAATTATTTGCCGCTACAGAAGGCAAGCAACTATTTGGTTATATTTCCACTGCCAAGATCCCACAGCGGCAGAAAAATTCCCACCGCTAGAATCAGGACAATTCCTGCTAGAAAAAGCAGTAGAATCGGCTCTATTATGGAGGTGAGAGCCTTGATTTTATAATCCACCTCCTGTTCATAAAAATCTGCAACTTCATCCATCATCTGCTCAACCTGCCCGGTCTCTTCTCCAACAGCGATCATCTGCAAGACCAACGTGGTAAAAATTGCACTTCTTTGTGCTGCCTGCACCAGGCTCTCACCCCTCTCCACACCCAAACGGATTGTTACCAACCGCTCGGCGAGAAAACGGTTGTTCACCGTGGCCTCTACAGCAGAGAGAATCTGCACCATATTCATACCGGAACGGCTTGCCAGAACAAATATCCGTGAGATACGGGCCAGGGCTATACGGTGCATTAGTGGACCGACCAGGGGAGTTTTCAGACTCACCCTATCCCAGAACAATCTGCCTGAAGGTGTCTGCCAACTTAGCCAGCAGCCTCCAATAAGAGCGGTTATAACAGCAAAAATAGCTGGGGCATGGTCGTTGGTAAACTTAGATGTAGCCAGCAAAACCCTGGTTGCTAGTGGTAGTTGGGAGCCAAATTTGGCAAATAGCTGAACAAATGAGGGGATAACGTAATAATTAACAACTCCAATGGCAACAATAACCGTAATCACTACAAAAATTGGATAACGTACCGCATTGGCAATACGCTGCCTGGTCTCTTTACCACCCTCCAGATAGCGTAGAACCTGAGCAAAGGCATCATCCAGCCGTCCCATCTCTTCACCTACCCGAATAACCCGAACAAAAAATTGATCAAAAATCCGGGGATGTTCAGCAAGAGAGGTGGAGAGATCATGTCCAGCTTGCAGATCAGCAACAACCTGCACCATTGCCTCTTTCAAGCTGCTATTGACTGTACTATCAATCAGCCCGGAAAAGGCTCTAACCAACGGCACACCAGAGCGGGTCAAGGCAGCCATCTGTCGGGAGAAGATAATCAGATCATCAACCTTTACCCCTCCTAATCTGGGCATAACACCCCATCTAATGGCTCTGCTCTGGTTGATTTCATCTATTGTTATGGGTACAGTGCCCCGGTTTTGTAGTTTGCTGGCAACATGGTCCGGAGTTTGGCCCTCCATAACCCCTTCAACCAGATCGCCAGCAGCCCGGCCTTTATAGCGAAATTTAGCCATAATCAGGCTCCAGGCTCTTCCTGGGCATCAGCCGCCAGCCGAAGTGCATCAGCTAGAGATATAATCCCTTTTACAGCAAAGTTTAGAGCAGAAATATGCAGAGGGACAAACCCCTTCATCCGGTTTGCCACAATTACAAACCGGGCAAGGTCCTCCTTCCGCAGGGCATCGGCCAGCTCTTGATCCATCTCTAACAGCTCCACCACGGCAATTCGGCCCCGGTAACCACTGTTATTACAGTGGGAGCAACCACTGCTTTCTTGAAAATTAAGAGGAGTATCAATCTGACCAAGATATGAGAACACCAACTCCTTCTCCACTATGGTTACGGCTTTTGGTGTGCTGCAGTAATGGCAGATTCGCCTAACCAGACGCTGGGCCAAGACACAACGTAACGCAGAGGCGACAACATAGCCCTCTATACCCATCTCTATAAGGCGGATTGTTGTACTCACCGCACTGATTGTATGAAGGCTGGAAAAAACCAGATGACCAGTCAAAGCCGCCCGAATGGCAATACGTGACACCTCCTCGTCACGCATCTCGCCGACCAAGAGAATATCCGGGTCTTGACGGAGAACAGTACGCAAAATTTCAGCATAAGTCAGGCCGATTTTTTTGTGTACCTGTACCTGGTTAATACGGGGAAGGCGATACTCAACCGGCTCCTCAACAGTTATAATTTTACTTCTGGCCTGGTTGAGAACATTCAACGCTCCATAGATTGTTGTCGTCTTACCGCTTCCGGTTGGACCGGTTACCAAAATCAAACCTTGAGGCCTGCCGATCTGCTTTTTAAACCTGGCCAACAGATCCGGCTCCATGCCCACCATCTCCAGTTTGAGACTATCACCAGATTGATCCAAAAGACGCAAAACCACTGACTCTCCATCTTGAATCGGCAAAGTCGACAGCCGCACATCAACCCGCCGGTTGTTGACGGTAAGTTGAAACCGCCCATCTTGGGGCAGACGTTTTTTTGCAATCTCAATCCCAGCCATCAATTTCAGTTTTGAAACCAGAGCCGGAGCGATACTTTTCTCCTTGATAATCTGCTCGGTCAGCTCCCCATCCACCCTGAGCCGAACCCTTAGAACCTCCGCATCAGGTTCAATATGGATGTCCGATGCGTTGAGGCGGATGGCATCGGCAAATAGAGAGTCGATAATCCTAACTACCGGAGCATCAGAAGATGCCTCATCTGACTCTACAGAGTCGCTGCTTGCACTATATTCAACTACCTCCTCCTCCAAACGGGCTGCCTGTACGCCAATTTCATCAATCTTCCGGTATGAAAGGTCAAAAATCCGTAAGATAGAACGTTCAGAAACCAGGGCAGTTTTTAGAGGTGTTTTGAGAAACTTTACCAACTGGTCATAAGCAAAAAGGTCGGTAGGGTCAGTCATGCCTACCAAAATACCATCACTGCTTGATTTTAGAATAATCGCCCGAAACCGTCGGGCTGTTGCCTCCGGCAGACGCTGCACTGTAGATGGATCAAGAGGATACTTGACAAGATCGATAAACTCTAGCTCTAGCTGTTTGGCAAGAAATTGTAAAAAATGGTTCTCTGAAAGAAATCCCAGTCGCTCCAGGCTCTGCCCCAGCCTGGAGCCGCTCTGTTTCTGTTCTACCAACCCAGCAGTCAACTGGGTCGGTGTTATAATTCCAGCCTCAACCAGCAGTTCACCTATTCTGCTCTGCCGCTGCTGCCTTTGTAAAAACTCTTCAAGCTGTTTTTTGCTCAAAAAGCCTAGGCGAATCAACCCTTCGCCTAAACGAACCCCGGTCTCATTTTTATAAAGCAGACCTTTATCGAGCTGATCAGAGGTGATGACCCGATTATTAACCAACATATCGCCTATCAAGGAGTTGGTCTGGTTTTTTCGGGTTTTAACCATATTTTATACCTACTTCAGCTCTTGAATCCGTCTATTTATAAAAGTTCGCAGCTTCCGGCTTAAATCATCACTCTTCAACGCCATTTGATAAGCTCGCATAGCATCACCTGGCTCACCTACCCTCTCTAAAGAGATAGCTAAACCCATCTGCCACACCCCATTATCAGGATAACGACGCAGTAAGTTCTCATAGAGATCTATAGCCTGCCAATGGTCGTCGTCTCGCTGGTATAATGCAGCAAGAAATGCTGCCAGGTTAGGTTCGTCTTTGGTAAGCTGGACTGTACTCCGGCCTGCAACCCCGGCCTGCAACAAAGTCAATGCCTTATTAGCCTCCCCAGACTCAACATAGATACGGGCCAATCGCCGTCTGGCCCGGCCATGATCAGAATCTATAGCCAAAATCTGCTCTAACAGCTCAACAGCCTGCTCCTGCTTGCCTTGGTCACGCAGCTCTCCAGCCTCAACAAACATAGCCTCAACTTCCCGGCTGGAGTGTTTTACTATCATATCCGGTTTTGCCGGTATAACCTGCCTATCCTTCCCAAACTTGATCTGCTTATGTTGGGATGCAACTCTTACGGCAGCTTGCTGATCCTTCATCTCTTTTTTAACATTAGCCACAGTAGGAACTGGCTTTTCAACCACCGGAGAAACCACATGTACTTCTGGCTTTTTCACAGTTTTTTTAGCCGGACTTTTTTTTGCAGCAACTATTTTTTTTGCTTCGTGGGGCGGAGCAAATGAGTCCCAGCTTGCCACATAACAGTCCACCTTCTCCCAAGTTTTAAAAGCTTCACTAGCCTCTCTAGCCCGTGTAGGATCATTAAAATGGCCTATCCGCACACTCTGCCATAAACGGCTGGGATCTTTCACCCCATACAGCTCGAGAATATAGGCATCATAGCCTTTTTTCTTCCATGACATAGCATAAGCCATGGCACTATCCCGATCTATAAACGCCCCGACTTGGATGGTATATTTATATTTCAACCCATTAGCAGCAGAATGGTTTTGAACTAAGGATTTAGAGAATTTATTGCCCATACTTTTTAAATATGAGAGTGCCTTAGGTGGTGTGCCAACTGGTGAGGCTATTTTATCAACAGTTTTTTTCCTCTCCTCAACCGGCTTGGCAACTATTTTTTCAACTCTCTCTACCTTGGCTATTTTTTGTTTGACCACAATCGGCTTGGCTACCTCTCTCTTGACAGCTTCCACCTTGGCTATTTTTTGTTTGACCACAATCGGCTTGGCTATCTCTCGCTTAACCATTTCTGGTTTTGCAACCATCGGTTTAGCAACTTTTGTCTCCTGAACTTTATTTGCAACCGGAGCTTTTGTTACCCCTTTCTGCTCTGGTGAACCGACAGGAAATAGAAACAGGTCCAGCTCTTGAGGATGGCTCTCGCTTACTTTGACAATAGTCACCACATCATGGTAACCGTTGAGCTTTAATACCAAACGGTGACTGCCAACCATCCAGTTAAATTTAATCGGGGTTACACCGACAAATTTTCCATCAATTAAAACCCCTACTCCTACCGGGTTTGAGGTAATTGATATCTTACCTTGTCTATTAACTGCTGCGTTGGCAGACGATAGCTCTAACAGCGATGAAGAGGCGTAATCAAAAGGTATAAACTTCTGAGCGGCAACCCCACCGCCAGTCAACAACAGAGCCACCAAACTCCAACCTGCCGCTCGGCCGAGAACAGTTCTGGTTGCTCTTTGACGATTATGTGGCTGCTCATCTTCTGGCAAGGTTTTAGAACCTGACTTGATCCGGAAGCTCTCCATTTTGTTTAGCATATCAATAATTTTACTCATAATGTTACCCTTAACCTACTTAAACTTGGACTGTTTTTCTCTTTTGGGCAATAGCCCAACCCCATTGGAAAAAGGTTGGGAGATAGCTACCTATAACTACTATTTGATTTATCGCTTGATCTATTTTCCATATCCTGTAATCGTTGGGCCATTTTGACCATATCCGCTGACCATTGCTGGTTTGCACCGACAATTATGGGCCGAATTAAAATTACCAACTCACTGGTTACCTTTGCTTTAATAACCTGCTTGAACATCCCACCAATGCCGGGAATATCTCCCAATACCGGTATTTTATCTTCAGTCTCAGTGCTGCTTTTCTTCATCAAACCACCAATTACCGCTACCTGACCATTTTGAATACGTATTATGCTATCGGTCTCTCTGGTCTGGCTGAGGGCTAGAGGTATTGATTGCACCTGATCATTGATATTAAATGTTTTTGTCTTATCGCTGACTTCGGTAATCAAGGGATGGACATGTAGGGTGATATAACCATCATCACTAATTTGCGGGGTTACATCCATTGATACCCCGGTAAACATTTTTTCAAAAACCGGAATGGGCATAACCACAGTATTACCATCCCCATTGGTAGAGGAGCCGGAGTTGCCCTGTTTCATGCCGGTGATAAACACCTCATCCTGACCAACTTTGATCACCGCTTTCTGGTTGTTCAAGGTGGCAATCCTGGGGCTGGAGAGAACCTGAACTTTGCCCTGTTTTTTTAGTAGCGAGACAAAGCCGACAAAATCTTTGCTGCGGATAGCCAGCCCAAATGGGGTTCCAGCACCACCCTTGGAAAAAATCAGACCTTTACCATAGGTGGTAGTTGAGGTGAGAAGTGAGTCATTTGAAGAGTCAAGAAGTGGTGTGGTTATACTGTGGGTAAAAGTTGTCCCGCTGCTTGGCTCACTACTCAACGGCGGTGAACTGTTACCGCCAAGACCTCTGTTGATTGCCAACCAGTCAACACCAAGCTGGGAACCATCACTCAACACAACCTCTAATATTTTCGCCTCTAAAACAACTTGCCGCTGACTACGGCTTCTTAAATGGCTGAGAAACTCTTTTATATCTGTATGATCTTTTGGGTAGGCCCGGACTGTAATCAGACCTGACTGCCGGTTGACCATTAAATTTTTGAGCTGCTTTCTAACTCGTCTTGAACCTATTTTCTCACCACTTTTTCCATCCTGGCTATCCAACTCCCGATTGAAATCGACTTCTACACCCTTGGCGATATGTTTGCTATAGCTACGGCCACTAGAATGTTTGGTTATCTTTTTCTCACTCTCCCTCTCTTCAATCTGGTCTTTTTCAACTGAAACAACCGTATCATACTGACTATCAAACGGCTTTTTCTCAACCTCTCGTTTCTCCAACCCTTTCTTACCCAAGGTATCTTTAACAGAGGTGGTAATAAGATCCAAATTTAGAATCGAACGTAGTGTAGCCTCTAAACTGGTCCAAAAATCGGCATCATACCTGGTACGGATTTCGCTGGTTGATGCTGTACTATTTTCAAACTCTCCATCATTGATCTTGGTGACAGAGAATCCATCGCGAGAAATTGGCAGAAAATCCACCCGGTAGGTTCTGGTAACCAACTGCCAAGGCATGATTTTATATCCACGCCAATCATCAAGACCGCCACCAAAAGAGCTGCACTCAAAATGGTACATCTCACAAGCCACCTCTACCACCTCATCAATGGTGACATCCTTTAACTCCAGAGATATTTTTCCTGCTACCAATGGATGGATAACCATACTTACCGAACGGTCATCCTTTACCAGGTTTTGAAAAAATGGTTTGGCCTCCACATCTTTTACCAAAAGATCAAAACGGTCGACAGGAGTCTCTCCCAGAGAGAACTCCCCAGGAATAAGATCTTTATATATCCCTAATGATATGGATGGATTCTTTCTACTGTTTCTATGGCTGGCGATCAAGGTGTTCATCGCCGCATCATCCAACAGCTCAGCACGTAGTTTTGCAAACTGCTCTACAGGCTCTTTTGTTTGTCCCTTATCACCACCAGCACAGCCAGCCAACACCATCGGCATAACCGTCAGCAAGGCAAGGGTGGTAAAATGTAGAAAAGCTCGTTTCATATCAGTATTTCAAGCCAAAACTATGACAATAGCATGGGTTTTTGCTCTGTTTCAGCTAAATTATCTAGTTACAACAAACAGAAGTTTTGTTAACATATCAAAATGATACCAACAACAAACCTTGGTAGATCCCTCTTAATAGATGCAAGTGTTGATCCAAATAAAAAAACTGTGAGAAAACTTATGCAAAATCGAATCCTTCACACCATGATCAGAGTTCGTAACCTAGAAAAATCGGTCCATTTTTATAGCAAGGTGCTAGGGATGACCGAACTCAGAAGGAAAGAGTATCCTGGGGGAAGATTTACCCTATGTTTTCTTGGCTTTGAGGCTACAGGACATCAAGTAGAGCTTACCTATAACTGGGATCAGGATGAAGATTATAGCCTTGGTAATGGCTTTGGACATATCGCTATTGGTAGTGAGGATATCTATTCTATGAGTAAAAAAATTCTTGCTGCCGGTGGGGAGGTTGTGCGTGAGCCTGGACCGATGAAACACGGAACTACACATATCGCTTTTGTTCGAGATCCTGATGGCTATGCTATTGAGTTGATTCAGGAATGAATTGGGGCACTGCCCCAAACCCCGCTGAGAAAGGGTAGACCACCTTCCCGACCTCATGACTTTTTTTAATGGGCCTCATCCCAATTTTTACCCACACCCATGTCAACCTTTAGCGGTACTGTTAGTGACATCGCCCCCTCCATAGCCTCTTTTACCATTTTTTGTACAGGCTCCAACTCTCCTGGGGCAACCTCCAACACCAACTCATCATGGACCTGAAGAATCATCCGGCTTTGACAACCACTGGCAAGCAGACTTTTCTTGAGGCGAATCATGGCAGTTTTAATCAAGTCTGCTGCTGATCCCTGTAGTGGAGCGTTAATAGCGGTACGTTCGGCAAACTCCCGCAGGTTACGGCTGGAGTGGTCAATATCCCTGATAAGACAGCGTCGCCCTCCTATGGTCTGTACATAACCGTGGGTCTTGGCAAACTGTACGTTGCCATCCATATAACTTCTAACTCCGTCATAACGTTTAAAATAGAGATCCATGTAATCCCTGGCCTCAAAGTTGGAGATACCCAACCGCTTGGCTAAACCATACTCACTCATACCATAAACCAGACCAAAGTTGATGGTTTTTGCCATGCGCCGCTGGTCATCATCAACATCTTGAAGGTCCATATCAAAAAGCTCTGCTGCTGTTGCCGAGTGGATATCCTGATCCAAAGCAAAAGCAGACATCAAACGAGGAACCTGCCCCATGTGGGCCAACAGGCGTAGCTCTATCTGACTATAATCTGCTGAGAGAAGCTGCCACCCTTCAGGAGCAATAAAAGCCTTACGGATAGCCCGCCCTTCCGGGGTACGAATTGGAATATTTTGTAAGTTTGGCTCTGAAGATGAGAGCCGCCCGGTAAGAGTAATACCCTGATTATAACTGGTATGAACCCGGTTGGATTTGGGGTTGATCAACTCTTGCAGTGCGTCGGTATAAGTGGATTGCAACTTGCTAAGAGTACGGTACTCCAACAGTTTAACCGGCAACTCATGACCTTTATCAGCCAATTTTTGCAAAACCGAAGCATCTGTTGAAAATCCGGTTTTAGTCCTTTTTCCACCTTTAAGACCAAGCTTCTCAAAAAGAATATGCCCCAACTGCTGAGTTGAGTTGACGTTAAACTCCTCACCTGCCAAACCATAAATCTCTTGGACCAACAGCTCGCGACGTTTGGTAAAGCTGTTCGACATCTCGCCAAGAACATTTTTATCAACTAAAACTCCTGCTGCCTCCATATCCCCCAACACCGGAATCAGTGGCAACTCCACCTCGTTATAGAGCTGCCAAACTGAATCCAGAGCTGCTAAACTCTTTCCCAACTTCTCTGCAGCCTGCCAGGTAACTTCAGCATCTTCACAGGCATATGGACCAGCCTTATCCAGAGCAATATCAGAAAAACAGATCTGCTTTTTACCAACGCCAGCCACATCCTTAAAGGTGATGGTAGTCCGGTTCAACTCTTCAAGAGCGATGGCATCAAGATTGTGTCGTCGACCAGAGCCATAGATCAGGTGCGAAAATAGCATTGGGTCACGCTCTATACCTGCTAAGCGAATACCATATTTTAGCAGCACCACATACTCATATTTTATGTTCTGCCCGGTTTTGGCTATTTTGGAACTCTCCAAAATCGGTTTCAGTGCTGCCAAAACCGTATCCCGGTCCAACTGGCCGTTTGGGGCGGCATCCATGCTGTGACCAACAGGAAGATAGGTAGCCTGCCCGGTTTTCCATGAGAAAGAGAGACCCACCAGTTCAGCCTGAACCGGATCGGTTCCGGTAGTCTCGGTATCAAAGCTAAAACTTTTCTTTCTTGAAAGCTCAGATAGAAAGCCCTGGAATCCCCCGTGTGTAGTTAAAATACGGTAGTCCAGAACCGGAGTAGCCGGACTGCTCTCCCCGCCAGCACTCTTATCACTAACCACAGGAGTTTGCTCAGCCTCCAATTGGTTGAGCAGTGATGTGAATTCCATCTCAGTATATAGTTTTTTCAGCCGCTCCTTATCCACTGCAACCCGGCCCAATTTATCCAGGTCGTACTCAATAGGTACTTGGCAGTCGATAGTCACCAATTTAAAAGCCATCCGGGCCTGATCAGCAAACTCCAGCAAGTTTTTCCGACGCATTGGCTGCTTGATTGATTCGGCATTGTTGAGTAGATTCTCTAAATCGCCATATTCATTGATAAGCTGAGCCGCAGTTTTCGGGCCGATCTTGGGAACTCCAAGAATATTATCAGAGGCATCCCCAGCCAGAGCCATTACCTGAGAAACTTTTTCCGGTACAACCCCCCATCGCTCCTCAACCTCTGCAGCCATAAACCATTGATCCTTGCCTGTATCAAGAATTGTCACCCCATTGGTAACCAACTGCATCATATCCTTATCGCCAGAGACAATAACCACATCCAGACCAGCCTGTTCACCAGCCATGGCTAACGTACCAATAATGTCATCCGCCTCATAACCGGCGAGCTTAAAGATAGGGATATTAAAGGCGGCAACTGCTTCATGAATCAGCGGAATTTGCGGTTGAAGCTCTTCAGGCATGGGCTTTCGGTTGGCCTTATAATTTACATCTATATCATTACGAAAGGTCTTACCCTTCATGTCAAAAACAATAGCCAAGGAGTCCGGTTGATGCTCCTCCACCACCTTTCGCAACATCTTTATAAAGCCAAACACAGCATTAGTCGGAAAACCATCCCGGCGAGACATATTACGAATCCCGTAAAAAGCCCGGTAGATATAACCAGAACCATCAATTAAAAACAGCTTTTTTCTATTAGAAGTTTCAGCTTCCATCTTCTAGCCCCAAAATAGTATTTTAAAAAATTAATGGGATGGGTTTGGGAAGAGCCTGCCCCTTCCCAATGGGGTTTGGGACAACGCCCCAAGAGTAGAGCAAAAATATGGTCAGCTAGCAACTTCCGGGGCAAAACAGACCCGGTTACGCCCCTGCTCTTTAGCTTTGTAAAGGGCATTATCAGCCATTTTCAAGAGCTGTTCAGGGTTTTCAGAGCCAGAGTTGGGATAGATAGCAACTCCAATGCTGATATGAACCTGTAGACCATCAACACGCATATCAGAAATTTTCTCACGGAGCCGTTCAGCAACAGTAGCAACGCCATCTATGCCGGTACTAGGCAAAACTGCAACAAACTCTTCACCACCATAACGGCAGGGATGGTCTATATCCCGAAAATGACCTTTCATCACCTTGCCGATAGCCTCTAAAACCCGGTCGCCCTGATCGTGGCCGTAGGTATCATTAAACTTTTTAAAATGGTCCACATCAAAGAGCAGCAGCCCCAGTACCAAATTATAACGTTCGGCCCTTTTGTACTCCTCCTTCAAGATTGTATCAAAATATCGCCGGTTGAAAAGATTGGTAAGTGCGTCAGTAGTAGATAGATACCGCAACTCCTTTTCCAAGGCCTTTTCCTGAGTTACATCTCTAATCAGTGCAGCGGAACCGACAACCTCCTTTTCATTGGACAAGATTGTTGTCGCCTGTATTTGCAACATTTTATTATTAAAATAGATAATGTCAGGACTATCACTGATGTCATATTTCAACATTGCACCAAAAAGGTCTTCATCATCTATAATATTTCTAAAGCCATTCTGCCTTAACTCATCCTCACTCTTGCCCAACAGCTCTCTAGCGGCAGGGTTAACCAGAACGATACATTCATTACTGTCAGTAACAACAATACCATCTTTGGCTCCAAGAATGATTGTGGTCAGTTTATCTTTCTCACTTTGCAAACCAGAGTAGGTTTTTGCCAGCTCTTCACTCATCTGATTAAAGCAGCTTGCCATAACCATGAACTCACAACACCCCTCTACAGCAGCCTCTTGACGAATATGGCCGTCAATCATGGCTAGCATAGATCTATTAAGATTCTCTATAGGCTCGACAACATAGCGACGAATTTTCAAGAAAACAGTGGCTAAGACAACAATCAGAACGACAAGTTGGATTAAAACAATCCGAATTCGCATAGTCCTGATATCTTCATGGGCTTGCTGCATAGAGGTGGTAACCTCAAAAATTCCCCGGATTAAGTGGTCGTCACCATGACAAGTTGTGCACTGTTCAGAGTTTTTGATTGGGTAGAATACCGTCATAGTGGCACTCTCCCCTTCCAAAGATCTAATAGTCTGACTTAAACCACTGGCAACAACCTTCTTTACCAAGGAAAGCTCTAGTGGTGTGGACAGCTCTCCAGCAATCTCATCCCGTAGAGGAAACTCCTCTCCACCCATGAGCTGGTTGACCTTATTAATAGTTTTATTATCTTTGAAGGACTCTGTTCCGTCACTTCTAAGGATGCGTATCTGCCTGAGGTCATTAACCTTTTTGATGTCTTCAATATAGCTCTCGGCAATATCAGCAGAGCCACTCTGCATTATTGTTTGCAGACCGCTGCCTAAAGTATGGGTAAGAAGGTTAAGTGAACGCTCATGCTGGGAGAGAATCATCTTCTCTTGGAAGTGAACAAAAAAGAGGGCAATACCAAAGGTGCCGATTAAAAAAGTCGAGCCAATCAACGCCAACATACGGTTGCCAACTCTATCGAGAAAATTACTGTTGAGAATTATCTCTGACTCTTTTAAATGCTTTAGCATCTGTCCCACCAAATCAGATTAAATATAGAAAACGAAAGCTTTAAATAGCCAGCAACTATTAAATATCTGTGGGTAAGTTAAACTCAGTCGAGGGATGAGATCTTTTCCTCTAGTTTTGAAAGCATACCTTCAATATCAGGATTTCTTTTCTGCAAAAGTTGGCGAAACTGTGCCCTGTAGTTGCTAATAACACTAAACCCCTCGCCGGAAATATTATACACCATCCACTTGTCACCAGATTTTTTCATCATATAGGCAACATCATACTTCTGCCCTTTAGAGGTTATAATACTCTCTATCCTAACAATATTTTTTGATTTTTGAATCTCATTGGTAAAGACTACAGAGCCACCCTTCAGCCGCTCAATCAGTCCAAGAAACTTTAGCTCTAGCAGTTGCTTGAACAGGGTTACAAACCGCTCTTGTTGAGCAGGTGAAAACTTAGACCATTTCCGCCCCACCGATTTTTTGGACATTTCAACAAAGTCAAAATTGCCATAAAGAGCTTCACGCAGCTTATCTCTACGAAGATCTGCATTCTCAGGCAGAGACAACTCTTCATTTTCTATTATTGAAAAAGCTAACTGTACCGACTTTTCCAATTGAGCTATGCGAGAGGTTTCAGCCAAAACCCGGTCTGCATCAATTGATAGCCCAACAAAAAATACGGGAAACAGCAATACAGATAGAAAATAGTTAAACCGACGCATCTTTTGGTAATCCTTTTTTGGCAGGGCTACTGAACACTGCCATTAATAAATTGACTAATCAGCTCCTCAAAATTGATAGCTGATTCAGTTTCAACAATAAAGTCGTCATTTTTTAAAATGATTTCAGATCCGCCAGGACTAATAGAAATATACCTCTCACCAATCAACCCTTTGGTACGGATAGAGGCGATGGCATCCTCTTGAACAGGAACATCAGTATAGATTTTCAGACGAACCAGAGCCTGAAACTCTTTTTTATCTAATGAGATCGAATCAACCCGGCCAATCTGTACACCGGCAATCTCAACAGGAGCTCCTGGTTTAAGACCGTCAATAGAGGAGAAGGTGGCATATAGAGGAACGTTATTACTACCGATCATCTCCATCCTGGCCAGCCTGACAGACAGCCACCCCATAGCCAGCAAGCCCCCTAATACAAATAGTCCCACAGAGATTTCTAACTTGACGCTTCTCATCAGCTCTCTCTACTCCCCTCTACAGTCACTAAACAAACTTGATAGGTCCATCCAACTCACCTTTAATAAACTGCCTGATCACCGGGTCTTTGGAATTTTTAATATCCATAGACGGCCCTGAAGCCCTCACTTTGCCCTGATGAAGCACTATCACATGGTGACACCAATCAAAAATAGCCGGAACAGCATGGCTGATTATCACCATGGTGTAACGGGTACGCATGAAAGTATCACAAATTAGATAGTGAATCGCCTTCTCGATAATAGGATCAAGCCCTGCTGTTGGTTCATCCAACAAAATAATATCAGGACGGATAACCAATGCTCTGGCTAAAGCCACCCGTTTCTGCATACCCCCACTCAACTCATCAGGAAATTTTTTCTCAATACCCGACAAGTTCACATTTCTCAAAGCCTTTGTCACCCTGCTGTGGATCTCTGCTGCATCCAGGTTGGTGGTCTCTTTGAGTGGAAAAGCGACATTATCATATACGTTAAGAGAGTCAAACAGTGCTCCACCTTGAAATAATAGACTAAACCGCTTGCGAATGGTATTAAGCTGTTTGTCGGATATTTCTGCCAGATTATTATCATCAACCCACACCTCACCCTTATCCGGCTTAACCAAGCCAACCATGTGTTTCAGGGTTACGCTTTTGCCACCACCGCTAATACCGATTACAGCGGTAATTTTATGGGCGGGAATTTCCATCTCCAGGCCATCAAGAACCAGGCGGCCGTCAAAGGATTTCTCAACCCCCTTAAAACGAATTTTCGCCGGAACGTTGGACTCAAGCTGGTAGGCAACACGCTCCATTGTGAACTGCTGGAAAAGACAGTTTAGAAGCTCCGACTGGGTAATAAGACCTTTTTCTACCAGGAGATGACCGATAAGATATGCCTCTTGGTCATTTCTCTTACACTCATCAAGAGTCTCGTCAAGCTGGGCCTGGGTAATACAGCCATTCTCAAGAAGTCTCTGCCCAACCGGAAGTGGAGGCGGCTTCCCTGATAACTGCTCTTCATCTATTTTTTTTGTTTTAGCCACGAATACTCAACCTACAACATAATTGAGGTGATAAAATAGTCACCAACTAAAACCAGAACTGAACTTAGAACCACTGCAGAGGTAGTGGCTTGACTTACCCCCTCTGCTCCACGGGTAGTATAGTAACCTTTAAAAGTACATACCCAGGTGATAATAAGACCAAAACTGACCGCCTTAATCAACCCCGTATATATATCATGCATCTCAACAGCAGTCTCAATTCCACCAAAGTAGGTTCCTGCACTCAAACCAAGTAACTGCACAGAGACAAGATAACCACCCATAATTCCTATAACATCAAAAATTACAGTTAAAAGCGGCAGAACAATCAGCCCAGCCTGAATTCTGGGAGAGATAAGAAATTTCAGAGGCCGGATACCCATAACCTCTAAAGCATCAATCTGCTCACGAATCCGCATGATTCCAAGCTCTGCTGTTAAAGCTGAGCCTGCTCTGCCTGTTACCATTAATCCTGCCAACACCGGCCCCAACTCCCGAATCATTGAGAGGGCAACCGCCTGACCAAGCAGGGCTTCCGAGCCAAATTTCGATAGAGTATAATAGCCTTGCAGTGCTAGCACCATTCCAGCAAACACTGCTGTTAAAACAATAACGAAAAGCGAACGAATACCGATAAAGTGTATTTGCCTGAGGATATTCTGCCCACGA
>JADFZU010000024.1 GCA_015232365.1 Magnetococcales bacterium
TCAACACGATAGGTGAAAAAGTTTTCCCAACCGTCCATGGCAATATTTCGTTGCAGTCCAAGATCATAAAATGGGATTAAACCAACTTCGACAGGGCAGGTTCCTGAAGTTGTAGGGTTTCCAGAGCCATCAATTGATGCAAAGTCTGTGTCCGGACAAGGCAGACGATTATTCTTGCTCATAAAAGCAATGAAAGCTCCCTCAAGAATCTCTAACCGTTTTTTAGTAACTTTAACAGCAGCATTCTCATTCAAAGCTCGCATGGTGGTGACTCCCATGGTCATGAGAATACCAGACAGCAAGATAACCACTGCCATTTGAGCGAGAGTAAAACCGGAATCTTTTCTGATGGAAATCTGTCTGCTTGTCACATGCGCCCCCAGTTCTCTTTTTTAATCTGGCAGCCTATAAATAGGAAAACTACCCGGCGGTTAATAACCCCTAGTAAAAAAATGATCAAGTGGTCACTAAGCCCTATATAAAAAATAGCCTTTTTTAGGGTTTACTGTCAATACGAATGCAATAATTCTGCTAAACATTCTGCGGTGTTTGCAGATTAATCTTCTGTTTTTCCGGTATGGAGAGGTTTAATCAATGAGAAACATGGTTGAAAGGCCCCAATTTCTAACTGTTTACAACAATCCACCTGCTACTGCTGCCAGCATCACTACCAGCCATGGGGCGGTTTTCCAGAACATCAATAGAGCAAAAGCAGCTAGACCTATGGAAAAATCTTGAGCCGACAAAATACCGCTGGTCCAGACCGGATGGTAGAGTGCTGCCAGCAAAAGGCCGACAACAGCAGCGTTTACCCCTCGCAAAATCGATTGTGCCCCAGGTTTTACCCGAAATGCATCCCATAACGGCAACATGCCTGCCACCAGTAAAAACGATGGTAGAAATACCGCAACAACAGCCAGAGTGCCACCAGACCAGCCTGATGGGCCGTACTCCATAGCCGCTCCAAGGTAGGCAGCAAAGGTGAATAGGGGGCCGGGAACCGCTTGTGCTGCTCCATAACCGGCCAGAAATAGCTCGTTGTTCAACCATCCCGAAGGGACAACCTCAGCCTGCAACAGAGGCAAAACTACATGACCACCACCAAACACCAGAGAGCCGGTCCGGTAGAAACTATCAACAATTTGTAATATTGGGGTTGAACTCTTTGCGGCTAAAAGCGGCAAAAGCAGTAAAAGAGCGGCAAAAATAACTAATAGAAAAATACCGCTACGCCGGGATATGTTTGTATTGAAACTCTCTCCAGGTTTTTCTTCTTTAATATGAAGAAATTTCCAGCCAAACAGACCTCCAGACAAAATAGCTACAACCTGGCCTATAGCCGTGGGCCATATCACCACCAAAACTGCTGCTAAAACTGCCAATGTAGCCCGGTTACGGTCTGGACAGAGGCTTTTTGCCATACCCCATACCGCTTGGGCTACAACCGCAACAGCAGCAATCTTCAAGCCGTGAAGCCAGCCACCGTGAGCAGCCAGATCCATATGGGTTATACCCAGTGCAAATAGAATCATAACCAGAGCTGACGGCAGGGTAAATCCTATCCAGGCTGCCAAAGCTCCGGGAAAACCACTTCTCAGGATGCCCAGACCCATACCAACCTGACTACTGGCAGGGCCAGGAAGAAACTGGCACATGGCAACCAGATCAGCGTATGAGCTGTCTTTGATCCATTTTCGCTTTACTACAAACTCCTCACGAAAATATCCAAGATGGGCTACCGGGCCGCCAAAAGAGGTCAGGCCCAGTCTGAAAAAAATTGTTAGTACTTCAAACCAGGTGCTACTACTTTTTTTGTCAACTTTATCGTGTGCTTTTGCCACGGTCTTTTGCTCCAGATCAGGTAGGGGTTTGACCCCACTCTCCATTAGGTATGGTCTGTCTCATTTCCAAAGCCATCCCATTAAATCATGTAGAAATTAGGGGAATCGCTAGAAAGTTGTTTTTTGTCACTTTTTATTTTGTTATGACGTTTTTCACACTCTGAAAATACTCTGTGAGGGCATACTTGGCACTGCTCATGGTCGTTAAATTTGGCAAGTATGGTCTCAATTGCAAATTTTTTCGATTGAAAAACATGGTCCTTACCAATCCGGTCAATAATTCCACTGCGTTGAAACATTTGACAAATTTGATCTTTTATATCAAAGAGAAACAGATGCCCACCCATAATTCGCCTTTGATCGGATTCATGGCGTAACATCTCCGCACCAGCAAGATCAATAAAGTTGACTCCACTGCCGATGATAAGCAGGTTCTTCCTTTCGGGATTTTTCTCCCTGATTTTTCTCAAGATTATCTCAACATGCCCAACAGAGCCAAAATACAGAGAGCCGTCAATACGGACGATTTTCAGTTGTGGGCACTCCTGCAATGTTCTATCGGTGACAAACCTTCGCCATGGCGAGTTTGGATCGGGAACAATGCTGACAACTTTCGGCTTTGATGTGCGGTTAAGATAGAGAGAGAGAGAGAGCATAACCCCGATATAGATAGCAAATTCCAACTCTAAAAACAGGGTAGCCAAAAAGGTAACAGTCATCACCGCCGTTCCCGGTGTGGTGGATCTGACAATTTTTCTGATATGATGTTTATCAACAAGATTATAGGCCACATGCAGAATAATTCCTGCCATAGCTGCCATTGGTAGATATTCCGCCAATGGGGCTATCAACAGCACAATCCCCATCAGTTGGAAGGCTGCAAAGATAGCCGACATTGGGGTTTTAGCACCGGATTTATAATTTATTCCCGTCCTGGTAAAAGAGCCTGAAGATGGATAAGCAGAGAAAAAACTACCGGCAATATTGGATATGCCCTGACCGCTGAACTCTTTGCTGCCATAGATTTTCTGCCCTGATTGCAGACTCACAGAACGGGCAATGGATACCGCTTCAACAAGGCCAAGCAGGGCGATAGCAAGAGCACCTGAAGATAGATCTTTAATTATGGATAGAGATAGGTCTGGTATGGAGAGTGATGGTAAATTATTTGGTATCTGCCCAACCAGGGCAATGTTATGTTCAACACAGCCAAGCCATGTCGCCAACAGGCTACCAGCTATCATGCCAATTAACATGTTGGGAAGTCGAGGCCAAAGCTCTTTTATAAATACTGAGCAGGCAAGAGTAAACAGGCCCACAGCTAAAACATAGAGATTAATGTCTGCTATTGAATTGTAAACATTGATAAAAGTGTGGGCAAAAGATTCGCCGCGGGGTAGGTCAATTCCCAAAAGGTGTTTAAGCTGGCTTGTGGCAATAAGAATTGCTGCACCACTGGTGAAACCTACCACTACCGACTGGGAGACAAAATTTATCACCCCGCCCATTCTGGCCAAACCCATTGCCAATTGAAAAAACCCGACCAGAAAAGCCAAGGTAAAGGCCATGTTTATAAATTCAGGGCTACCCGGTGATGCCAGAGGAGCAAGTGTGGAAAAAACAACAATTGAGATTGCTGTGGTCGGGCCGGATATAAGATGGTGGGAAGAGCCAAACAGAGCTGCAAAAATAGCTGGAACCATTGCAGTATAAAGGCCATATTGGGGAGGCAGTCCAGCAATGGCTGCAAAGGCTACCCCTTGGGGCAGAACTACTACCGCTCCGGTTAACCCTGCAGCTAGATCCTGGTGCAGGGTCTGCCTGTTAACCATCTTAAACCAGCCAGGTAGCCTGAACAGGCCAAGCAGAGCCATGAAAAACCCATATTGATCTTCTACATGGTGCGATTTCTCAGCCGCTTTTTTTTTGGTTTTAGATGGTGAAGAAGACATACAGTTTTTGATTCCGCTCAATTTAAACCCAATTATTTCACGAAATATTCAGGCTAGATTGTATAAAATTTTCTTTTACCAGAGCAGATAAGCTATAAAGGACAACAAGCAGTATGAAGTATCCAGGCTGCTTGTTTTATCAAACTGTTTAAATATATAGTAAACTGGCTAGTAAATCAATATAATGATTGGAGATAATTATGCAGAGCATGCCTCGTGAAGTTTTAACCCCATTTCGCCCTATCCCCCTGACGATTCCTGAAGGAATGGGAAAAAACGAGTTTTTCAATAGTGCCAACAATCTCAGGAATCTTACAGAAGACAACGGTCTGTTACGCACCAGGGAGAACTTTCTTCTCTATCGAAAAGCTATAGGTCACAGTTTGGAGTTTGATACCTCAATTATTTTTGATACTTCCCAACATATTCTCGATCCATTGGGGCGGCCTGTGCGTCGTGATCAGCTTAGCAAAAGAGAGGCTCGGACCTGGAGCCGGATGTCGCAAACCATCATTGACTATATGCTTGAGACCTACCCAGACCCTGAGAAGCATCTGGTATTTTGCGGTGAGGCCAGCTTAGATCCAACATGGCCGATAAACAAGCCAGGGGTACCAAGTATCCGTATGATTCATAACCATTTTATCGTTTATTCCCAAAAGCAGCTCAAAGAGGCAAAAGAGGCAGATCCCAATAATCCAAACTTAACTGACGGTGGGCATCATGGGCTGTTTTTAAAACATCTTGGTGAGGTCTACCAACGCTTTTTAGAGGTACTCAATCTATCAATTCTAAAGCCCATCTCATCAGATACCTCCCGTTTGCTAATTACCGGCTATCCACAAGGTCTGCCAAGCTGGGAGGTTGTCGGTGGTGCTCAGAGTCTGACAAATCCAGGTTTCTGGAGAGAGTATGATCTTATCTTGAAAGGTTTCCTCGATTTTTACCGAACATTTTTCAATTTGGTAGCCACCCAAGAGATAGGTATACCAAAAGAGAGCTACTTTCCCGATCAGATTGAGAATGTTCTTCTGTTTAATAACGATTTCCACCGAGTTGCCCGTGAGGTAAGGCTGAAGGTGATCGACGACCCTCAGTTTGCCAACGAGGTGCGCTGGCATCCTGCTTATAAACAGTTGATGTATAGAGACTGCAAAGGCCGTTTAATTGTCACTATTTCGCAAAACTCAGTTGGCAATGCCATTACCGAACTATTGGGTATTGTTGTAAAACGGGTTCCTGATGCCGATGCCTATGAAGCTGCTGAACCAGCTTTGATGGATAAGCTATTTGAGGTTTGCCGGCGTTTAATAGCTGCTGATCTTGGTGAACCAATAGCCAACGGTTTTTGGCCGGTGAAAGATCTCTAAACTCTAAAATAGTTAAAGCTTTTGATTGTAAAGGATAGAAGCATGTTAGGTAGAGGTAGGTGTTTATATCTATTTATATTGGCCTGTTTTTCAATCCATACCCAAGCAGTTATGCAATAAAGAGTTGGTAAGGCACACTATAATGAAAAAGCCTCAAAGCGGGCTTTTATGATGATGAATAATTTTTTTGATGAGGTTTTTTAATCTAAACTGGTTTCACATATAAACTACTCAAAAAAATTAACTGGATAAGTCTGGGAATGGGGTGTGCCTATTCCTCTGCTTGGTTTCGGGAGGTGCCACAACTTTTTGTGTTTAGGTTAACCCTGCCATTTTACACAGTTTCTACCAGATCTTTTTGCTGCGTATAGAGCCAGATCAGCTTTTTTTATTGAAGAGTCGATGGATACTTTTGGATCGAGCATTGCCACCCCAAAAGAGGCGGTAATATTTATCATTTTACCAGTTGAAATCATTATTTTATTTGTTGCAAATTTTTCTCTGATTCTATCCAGGGTTTTGATGGCTGATATTAGATCTAAATTTGACATATAGATCAAGAACTCCTCCCCACCATAACGAAAGACCAGATCCATTGGTCGTAATACACTTGAGAAAAATAGTGCTGTTTGCACTAAAACCATGTCGCCTACGGCATGTCCATAGGTGTCATTGACCTTTTTGAAATAATCAATATCTGCCATTACAACAGCACAACTCTCTCCTGTTTCAGAAATTCTATTTCTCTCCCTCTCAAGGGTGGAGAGCAATTTGGTTCTGTTCAGTGTTTTTGTCAAAGGGTCGGTCTGTAGCAGGTAGTCGTAGATCATGAACTGCAGGGTGTTTACCGTTAACATAAAGGCCATTTTCTTAACGGTAGCCTCATTATACGAATCTTTAGAGATTCTCTTCTTCTCTTTCCAGGCTACAAGAATATCCTTGAACTTAAGGTGCATATTTTTGTGGATTAGTTCAATATCTTTTGAAATTGGAGCCTGTCTTAAATCAGGGGGCAAATCGTTATAAAACCATTTACCAAAGTTACAAAGCTCGTGGGGATTTTCTGATATGAAATCGTCGTTGATATCTTCGTTCAAGATGATGTTTTTTGTTAATTCTGAGAACCACTCATCATGGTTTAGCAGCAGCAGATCGAGCTGATGCAAAATTTCCATCGCCTCTGATAGTGATATGTTTTGTAGATTTTTCATGTCTTATCTTTAAAGTCCATAACTATTCACTGTATCACATATATTCCCATATTAGTCATAACAAATATATAGTATTGAATTGCAGATTAAAAAAAAACCATTTAAATAATTTTTTTATGTTCCAAAAAGGTCAATTTCCATTAAGGGTAACTTTTCTTTATTTGTAGACTGTTCTATTGAAGATTAAATAAGTTTTAACAATCTGTTGTATAAACTCTACTAGATGGGTGGTGATCCTGAATAACTGTTGTAAATCCTTGGTTATTAATGCTATTTGAATGCGGATAATTATTTACTATGAACTGATAAAATTATTCTGTTACAATGGGAGGCATTTTCAAACTTTAAGATGAATATTGCTAGGAGAGCAAAATGCCAGAGTCTGTGCTTATTGTTGATGATCAACCATCAAATATTGATATTTTAAGAGAGATTCTTGTAGAGTTTGATAAAAAAGTTGCTCTCAATGGCAAGCTGGCCTTGGAAATAGCAATGTCTGATGATCCTCCCGATATTATATTATTAGATATTATGATGCCAGAAATGGACGGTTATGAAGTCATAAAGCAACTTAAAGCAGATAAAAAAACTTTTGATATTCCGGTAATTTTTGTTACCGCTATGGATAAGGTAAAAAATGAGACTAAAGGCCTGAAACTTGGTGCAGTTGACTACATAACCAAACCTGTCACCCCAGCTATAGTCCTGCAAAGGGTAAAAACCCATTTAGCTCTACGTAAGGCTCATAAACAGGAGATTGAAAACCACCGCCTTAAAAATGAATTGATAAAAGAGAAAGCCAGTAAAATTGGGGTGCAGAACACGGTTGCAATTCTTGACACTACAGTTGAAGCGATCATGCATATACTTGCCGATGTTGCAACATCAATTGTCTATATTAATCAATGTTTTGACTATAAGACTCTTAATAAAGAAATGATTGATAGTGCAGTCAATAATATGTTTGATGCCATCAAAGAGATTGAAAATATTAGCAAAGGAAGTGGCTTAAAATTTAACCAAACCAAAAATGGGATAGAGATTCAAGTTGGGGATGGAGAGTTTAAATTTTCAACTCAATACCTGACTCTCTCAGATAAAAGCGATCATTGATAACTGCTTTAAAAACTGCCTTTTAATTTTATACTTACCCCTTGGAGTTGCGGCTCTCTACTCTCTAAACCGCTAATTGTTGGTGCAACCGAGATTGCCGTATTGCCATCATCACCAGATGCTGTTGGAGAGGCAGGCGTGCTCAAATCAAGAGCTTGCTCCTCTATTTCTACCTGCTCTCTGGCTATTTTTTCTGTGTTATAAAGTGGGTTTTCAGCAGCTACCGACGGCTTTGCATATATTGATGGTTTGGTTTTTGGTAAAACTTTGACCGCTATTGGTGGTTTGGTTTTTGGCAAAATTGGGGCTGCTGTTTCTTTCGTTTTGTTAGTCTCTGTTTTGTTCTGCAAATAGCTCCAGCCAGTTATGATAATTATAGCTGCTATTACGGCCCATAAAATGGCTTTTATAATCTTCATGGTGTAATCCTGGTAAGTATATTCTTTACTGCACTATTCATAAAATATTCGGGAATAGTCTTAGATTATTTCGGCACAAAAAGAAAGTCTCCACCGTCATGTCCAGCTTTTCGTATGTCGGCATATTCTGGAACTTGATCGGCAGATAGCATTACCAGCCGTCTTAGTTGGCTAAATATTGTCGCCCCATCTGTTATACCTTTGACCTCATTTAAAGTTTTAAGTAGTGCTCCAGTAAAGACCGAATGGTTGGAGCCGCCACCAGAGTCCAATACCGGTTCCAGCCCTCCTGATGAGAGCACGACCCTTGCTCTTTTTTTAGCAATACGTTGGAAATAGTCTGGAGTTTTTGCTGTTATGTGCAGGCCACGGGAGAGCTTACCTGAGTAACATGAGTCGGCTATCACCATTATATGTTTGGCTTGTATAGCTCTGAGAAGTCCGGTGACGGTTGAGTTGGATATCCACTGAATTTGACTTTCCTGGCGGGCATTAACGGGAAACCAGTAACCCTCATCAGACTCACTATCAAGCCAACCGTGGCCAGCATAATATATTAGCAGATTATCTTGGGGGGTTAGAGTGTACCTAAGCTTTTCAAAAGCGGTTAAGATTCCGTTTCTGTCGGCATTAAGCAGTAGTTCAACCTTGAAACCAAAGCGGTTTTGCATAATGTTGGCAACCGACTGGGCATCGGATACCGCTGTTTTTAGAGGTCGGATATGTTGGTAATTGTTGTTGCCAATAACCAGTGCGTAATAGTTGCCAAGCCCTTGCACACTATTAGTTGTTACTGGGGGTTGAGCTATTGGCAGCGGTTGAAATGTTGCTTTTGGAACTTCCGCAATTACTGGTCTGGCTGTTTTAGGTCTGATCCAGGTGGTTTTTGCCTCTTCCATTCCTGTTGAAAACCGGGCCAGGGCATAGCCTGTACCATAGCCATTTCCCCCTTCAGTGACTCGAATGGTGTAATCTCCACCCCAGACTCCACGGTCAAAATCTATAAAGTCGATTCCCAGCCGTCCTTCAGCATTAATATTTTTTGGACCGCCTCCCCAGCTACATTTATATGGGGTGCTCAACCAGACAATTTTTTGTGCCGAACGAACTGTGAAATGGGAGCGGGCGTCATCACAAATACTGGCTTCGCCAAAAATAATTGTTGGAATATTCAGCCGTAAACGAACCTTACGTTCACCATCATAAGTTGCCCCTGCCCGGAGTTCGCCTTGGGGGACGGTTCCCGTTGCAGAAATTACCCCGTGTACTGTATAGCTGAGGCGGTCACCAGTACACTGTTTGCTGTCCCGGTCGGCAGGGCAGATATCCATTATGCCAGGTCCATTTGCCTTGACCATAGCTGCTGTAGCTTTGGCGATATCATTCAAAGCAAACTTTTCACCAGCTTTACCGCAGACACCACCAGCACAGATTTCTACTGCTTCACTGGGCAGGTATGCACTCATCTGCGGCACAGGTGGTGGAGCACAACTTGCTATTAATATTGCTGAAAATGAAAAGACAGTAGCTATTAGCCTGTTGATTTTGCTAGCCATTTCAAGCCTCCTTTATAGAGGATATAAGCTGAATTTCTATGTTGCATTACGCTTTGCTACCCACTATACCTTTTTGCTGCCATAAATTTAATTAAAATTTTTTTGCTGTTAGTTGGTAGCAATATAGGAGTAGCCTTTGGGATGGTAGAAAAAAGTGCTAATTATAACCTTTACTGTAATCATCTTGCTTTTTAGGATCTTATGAAAACAATCAACCAGAGTATTGCCCAGGAGTTAGCTGTTCGTGAACAGCAGGTTGCAGCAGCAGTTAATCTGCTAGATGATGGGGCCACGGTCCCTTTTATTGCCCGTTACCGTAAAGAGATGACCGGAGGTCTGACAGATATCCATCTACGAACTCTCCAAGAGCGACTAGGGCAGCTTAGGGAGTTGGAGGCTCGCCGGGAGAGTATTCTCTCTAGTATTCAAGAGCAAGGGAAGATGACCCCTCAATTAAAAGCGGCAATTGCAGGGGCTTTAACCAGAACCGCTCTTGAAGATCTATATCTACCTTACCGGCCTAAAAGGCGAAGCAAAGCCTCTGATGCTCGCAATGCCGGGTTGGAGCCTCTGGCAATGTCTATTTTAAAAAACCCCTCTCAATCTCTGGAGCAGGTAGCAGCATCTTTTGTTAATGTTAAGAGTGGAGTTGCCGATGTTGCAACTGCCTTGGATGGGGCACGACATATTCTTACCGATTTTATAGCAGAAGATGCCGCTCTGATTGGCAGGCTTAGGGAGTCAATATGGGAGGGTGGGGTTTTTCAATCCCGGCTGGTAAAGGGTAAAGAGGCAGAGGGGGAGAAATTTGCTGACTATTTTGAGTTTGACCAAGCCATAAAAAAACTCCCGTCACACCGTGTTCTGGCCCTGTTGCGTGGTAAAAGCCTGGGAGTTCTCCGTCTAGGGTTGGAACATCAACTGGATCTGGCTGCCGTCGCTAAAGAGCGTCCTGTTTGTGAAAAACAAATATGTAACCATTTTTCTATTAAAAACCTCGGGCGGCCTTGTGATGCATGGCTGGAAGAGACGGTCCATTTTGCCTGGAAGAAAAAACTAAAACCGGCTCTGGATAGCGATCTGACTAAACGGTTAATGGGAAAAGCCCAGGAGAGTGCAATTCAGGTTTTTGCTGCTAATCTTCGTGATCTACTCCTCTCTGCTCCTGCTGGTATGCGTCCGGTCATGGGGCTGGACCCTGGTCTGCGAACCGGAGTTAAAGTGGCGGTGGTTGATGAGACCGGCAAAGTGTCGGAAACTACCACTATCTACCCCAACCCTCCGCAAAAAAAGTGGGAGGAGTCCAAACGGGTGTTAACCGCTCTACTTAAAAAACATGGAGTGTCGCTGGTTGCTATTGGCAATGGAACCGGCTCTAGGGAGACCGAGCGGTTGGTGGCAGAGATAAAAAAAACCGTTACCAATCTATCAGGAGTTGTGGTTAGCGAGGCTGGAGCTTCGGTATATTCAGCATCGGAGTACGCTTCACAAGAGTTTCCAGATATGGATGTCTCTCTGCGAGGGGCGGTTTCCATTGCCCGCCGTCTGCAAGATCCTCTGGCAGAGCTGGTAAAGATAGATCCCAAGTCTATTGGTGTGGGTCAGTATCAACACGATATGGAGCCTAAACGCCTGGCCCAGTCTCTGGATGCTGTGGTTGAGGATGCAGTGAACGGGGTAGGTGTTGATCTTAATACTGCCTCCTCTCAACTATTACAGAGAGTCTCTGGGCTTAATGCTACACTAGCAGCAAACATTGTCGCTTATCGTGATGAAAAAGGGCCGTTTCCCAACCGGAAAGCTCTGATAAAAGTGCCTCGGTTTGGGGCAAAGAGTTTTGAGCTGGCGGCTGGTTTTCTCCGTATTCAAAACGGCGACACCCCTTTGGATCTATCTGCTGTTCATCCAGAATCTTATGGTTTGGTAGAGCGGATTCTAAATAAAACCGGCCTTGACCTTAAACAGTTGATCGGCAACAGAGAGGTACTAAAATCTTTAACCGTTACCGACTTTGTTGACGGTCGGTTTGGTGAGCCAACGGTTAGGGATATTATTCAAGAGCTTGAAAAGCCGGGCCGTGATCCCAGACCAGCTTTTCAAACTGCCACATTCAAGGATGGGGTCGAGGATATTAAAGATCTGCAACCTGGTATGGTTTTGGAGGGGGTTGTAAGTAATGTCACCAACTTTGGTGCTTTTATCGATATTGGTGTTCATCAAGATGGACTGGTTCACATATCGGCAATGGCCAACCGTTTTGTTAAAGACCCCCATGAGATTAGCAAAGCAGGAGATGTGGTAAAAGTAAAGGTGGTGGAGGTGGATATTAAGCGGCGGCGTATTGCTCTAACCATGCGTTTGGAAGATAGCCAAACCAAGAAACCGAAACACCTGACAAAAGAGCAGGCCCGGCCCAAAGCAGGGCCTGGAAAAATCCCTGATAGAGGTAATAACGCCATGGCAGAAGCTTTTGCCAGGATTAAACGGTAGTGAGCATCTATAAAAATTTGGCTATTTTCCTATAACTCTGTCATGGTAGAAAGCTTGATTTTTTTTATGCTGTTTGCTGATAAACCAGAATGTTCCGGAAAAATTAAGTTATGATTCCCGCACTTAAAATTGTAAATCTAAACAAGAAGTTTGCCAATGATGTTCACGCTTTAAAAGCTGTTGATCTTCAGGTAGAATCTGGTGAATTTTTTTCCATACTAGGTCCTAATGGGGCTGGAAAATCCACTCTGATAAATATTGCTGCCCAGGTTGTTAAAAAAAGTTCTGGTTTGGTGGAGGTGTTTGGACACTCTATTGATGATTTTCCCCAACAGGCTAAGCTTTTGCTTGGTTATACCCCGCAAGAGATCGCTCTTGACTCTTTTTTTTCGGTGCGAGAGGTGTTGATCAACCACTCTGGGTATTATGGTTTTTCCGCTAATCTTGAGTGGATAGACCACCTCCTGGAACAGCTACATTTATCTACATATGCCAACCGCAACAGTAAAGAGTTGTCCGGGGGCATGAAGCGTCGTCTGACAATAGCCAAAGCTCTGGTTCACCGTCCAAAACTGCTGATTTTAGATGAGCCTACTGCTGGGGTTGATGTCTCGTTGCGGCACTCCTTATGGAAATTTATTCGTGAACTGCATCAGAGTGGAACCACGATTATTTTAACCACCCACTATATAGAAGAGGCACAAAAGTTGGCAGACAGGGTGGCTATTATTCGTGATGGTGAGATTATCGCCTGTGATAATACCCAACAGCTTTTGAAGCTGTTTGGCTCCAGACGTTTTGAGTTTAATTTATCTAAAGAGATAGCTATGCCGGACACACTTGGCCCGTTAACTTTTAGTGAAGACCGCCTAATGGTATCCGGTGAGTATAGATCTGAGTCTGCCAAGAGCCTTTTTGGCTGGTTATCAGATAACTCCCACCTTGTTGCTGACGTTCGCATTGAGTCAGAGCAGCTTGAAGATGTATTCCTCAAACTAACAGAAAAATCATGATTAATTGGTACGGATGTTGGGCACTGTTTAAACGAGAGTGTCGGCGCTTTATAAATGTTTGGGCACAGACCCTTGGTGCACCTTTAATATCGGCAATGCTCTATTTTGTTGTTTTTGGCGCTGCACTTGGTTCTAGAATTGGTATCACGGATGGAGTTCCATATACCCTCTATCTCATCCCTGGTTTGGCGGCTATGGGGATGATTCAGCACTCTTATCAAAATACCAGTTCATCATTAATCCAGATGCGTTATCTCGGTATGTTGGATGCAGATTTTCTTGCTCTGCCTCTGACCCCACTGCAAATTGTTCTGGCTTTTGTCTCTGCTTCGATGGTTCGTGGTACTATGGTTGGCTCGGTTATACTATTGGTATCATGGTGTTTTTTTCCATACTCAATCGCTCATCCCCTACTTTTTATCCTATCTTCATTGGTGATCTCTGCCATCTTTGGTCTCATCGGTTTTATCTCAGGGATGTGGGCGAGAAGTTTTGATAATATCTCCTTTATCAGCAATTTTATTCTAACCCCCATGGTCTATTTTGGCGGAGTGTTCTTCTCTATCTCAATGTTGCCAGAGGGCTGGCGAACCGTCGCTATTTTCAATCCGGTATTCTATGCTGTAGATATGTTTCGCTATGCCATGATCAATACCGGGCAGTCGGCCTTTTACCTCTCATCTTCAGCAGCTATTGGAATTATGGCCGGGCTTTTTATTCTTGCTGTCTGGTTGGTAAACAGGGGCTGGAGAATTAAAGCGTAATTTTTTGAAGTTTGTGTAATGGGTCAATCTTGATAAGATATTTTATCCATATATTTTCGGTTATTCTACTACTGTTTTTGGCAGATGGTGCTGTGGCTAAAAGCAGTGATGATCCAGAAGAAAACCGCTTTATGGTTGTGGCTGCCAACCCCTTGGCAGTCAAGGTTGGTTATGAGATTTTAAAAGATGGTGGCGATGCTGTTGATGCAGCAATTGCCATACAGATGGTGCTTACATTGGTCGAACCGCAATCATCAGGTATAGGCGGTGGTGCTTTTCTACTATATTGGGATAACCAGGCCAAGAAACTCCATAGCTATGATGGCCGGGAGGCAGCTCCTGCAGCAGCTAAAGCGGAGCGGTTTCTGCTTCCAGGCGGCAATCCACGAAAATTTTATCAGGCAGTAGTTGGCGGGCTGTCTGTAGGAGTTCCAGGTGTGCTGAAAATGTTGGATCTGGCCCACCAAAACCATGGCAAAAAAAGCTGGTCAGAACTTTTTTTGCCAGCAATAGAGCTTGCCAAAAAAGGCTTTATAGTCTCACCTCGTCTTAGGTGGCTGTTGGAACGGGACAGATATTTGAAGAATAGCCCAACCGGCAAAGATTTTTTTTATGAACCGGATGGCACTCCAAGAAAATATATTATCAACCTACCGTTGGCCCAAACTTTTTCCAAAATAGCCAGATACGGTATCAAACACTTTTATGATGGTGAGTTGGCAGCAAGAATTGTTGCGACGGTAAAGGGTGCTGAGCCAGCAGGTGATCTGTCCATTTTGGATATGCAAAAGTACCAAGCTAAAAGCCGAGAGCCTCTCTGTCGTCCTTACAAAAAGAGAAAAGTATGCTCTATGCCTCCACCAACATCCGGGGGTATTGCTGCTCTACAGATTTTAACTATTCTTGAGGGTTTTGATCTTGGAAATAGTGCAGCAGAATCAGCAGAGGCTATCCACCTGTTTACACAAGCGCAACGGCTGGCTTTTGCCGATCGCAACCACTATGTAGCAGATAGCGATTTTGTCTCAGTTCCTGTTGATGCCATGCTAAATAAAGAGTATCTACAAAACCGGTCCAGGGCTATAAAACTACATAGAGATATGGGCAAAGCTAAACCGGGAGATCTCTTGGAAAAAAGAGTTGAGAGTCTGGATTTTTCCCTGCCCTCAACCACACATTTTTCTATTGTTGATAGATGGGGTAATGGGGTCTCCATGACATCATCAGTCGAGAACAGTTTTGGTTCCCGATTGATGGTTGGTGGTTTTTTGTTGAATAACCAGCTTACCGATTTTAGTTTTTCCCCATATAAAGATGGTGAACTTGTGGCTAACAGGGTAGAGCCTGGCAAACGTCCTAGAAGCTCCATGACTCCGATGATGGTTTTTGATAGTGACGGCAATTTGCAGATTTTAGCAGGCTCTCCTGGCGGGAGCAGAATTATCGGTTATGTTGCCAGAGTTGTCTGGAGATTGATGGAGTGGGGGCTTGATCCACAAAAGGCGGTTGCTGCTGCCAATTTTGGCAATAGAAACGGAGTAACAGAGCTTGAGGCTGGCAGGGAGTTGCAAAACTTGAAACTGGCATTGGAATCTATTGGCCACAAAGTGAAACTTAAAACAATGAATAGTGGTCTCAGTGTGATAACCATAAACAACGATGGTCTTCTTGGCGGTGCAGACCCCAGACGGGAGGGTGCTGTTATGGGTGGTAATCTTGCAATAAAAGGTAAACAATGAATACTTCAGAATCGTTAATCAAATCCCAAGATATCTGTGCGGTAGACTTTGGAAGTAAAAACTTCAAGTTTGTTATTGGTCGTAAAATTGGTTTTGATATTGAAACTGAACTATTTAAAAAAGAGCCAATGGGGTTAGGGCAAGAACTGATTGACTACAATGGTACCATTTCCAAAAAGAAGCTTGAACATATCGAACAGGTTTTAACTGATTTTAAAGAGCTTTGTGCTAAGCGGAATATCACGACAATTTTAGGGGTGGGAACCAGTGCTATTCGCAGTGCTAAAAACCGTGATGAGATAAGTCAACTTATCCATAATTGCGGTGTAAGCTTTGAGGTGGCTCATGGAAGGCGAGAGGGTGAATCAGTTATCTTTCCGTTACCAACGGTGATGATTGCTGAGGTGGAGTTACCAGCGGGTTTGATAGTTGATTATTTTATCAACGGTGGTGGTTGTTAGGGCTTCTGCTTAAGCAGTTTTAAAACTTCATTGAAATCTATTTTCTTGAGATGATCTTCTAAAATTTTTTTGCTTTTTTTTAGCTCCTCTATCATCTCCTGTTGAGACGATACTCTCTGTTTTAGGAGAGCTATCTCATGTTTTAGATCTGAAACAGTGCTATCTACTGGTTCTTTTTCAGGATCAGCACTATGTGCTGTTGGCTCTTTTTCTATTTCAGCTAGGTTATATATTTTTGCAAGATCATCCACAGGTATAATCTTCTTGCCGGAACTATCAACTGCATAAGATAGTTTGCCTGAGCTCATCTGTTTCATTATAGTGTGCCGGGATACTTTTGCTGTCAGTGCTGCTTTTGATATATCGTAGTAAAGATCCATTTTTTGTTAGTCCGGTTTAGAGGTCAAGTTCCACAAAAGGTTTGGTACTCCTCGCTACCTGTTACTGGTAGCAGTTGATACGGGGCTAGCTCCGGGCGGTTTTTGTAAGGGGTTTTTACTGCTTTAAGAAGATCCTTAAAGGGTTTTAAATCTCCGTCCTCACTTGCTGAAGCCAACGCCTCTTCAACTTTATGATTGCGAGGTATAACAGCAGGATTGTTGTCCTGCATCATTTGTTGGGATAGGTTGAAAGGTTGGCTCTGATTCTGTAGCCGGGAGTGCCATCTCTGCTGCCAGTCTTTTAGATAATTTTGTTGTATATCATCATGGTTTATAGAGAGAAATGTGTTGGTATAATCAGCACCATTTTTATCCATCAATGCCAACAGGTCATCAATAAGGTTTTCATCATCTGCATCGTCACCAAACAGTCCGAGTTTTTTCTTCATCATCGAAAGCATACCTGCTGCAAATTTTTCATCAAACGACTCTATAGTTGTAGTGGCTATTTCAACTGCAATATTTTTATCAGGGTTGAGCAGAGGTAAAAGAGTCTCTGCAAAACGGCTTAGATTCCACTTAACAATATGGGGCTGATTAGAAAATGCGTAACGGCCAGCATGATCAATAGAGCTGAAAACTGTGTTTGGGTTGTAAATATCCATAAAAGCACATGGACCATAGTCGATAGTCTCGCCAGATATTGTCATATTATCGGTGTTCATAACCCCGTGGATAAAACCGACTCTTAGCCAGTTAAGCACCAACTCCAGTTGCTTGGCCATTACTCCGTTTAGTAGAGTAAGAGCAGGAGTTTCTTCAGCTCTTATTTCAGGATAGTGGCGGTTCAGGGCATATTCTACCAAGCGTTTTGTCGCCTCAACATCACCACGCATGGCAAGATATTCAAAAGTTCCCACCCTTATATGACTGGCTGCTACCCTTGTTAAAACTGCTCCTGGTAGCGGGCCGTTCTCCCGAAAGACATCTTCTCCAGTTTTAACCACTGCCAGACTGCGTGTAGTAGGAATTCCAAGACCAAACATAGCTTCGCTGATAATATATTCCCTAAGCATCGGCCCCAAAGCTGCCCGTCCATCGCCGCCTCTGGAAAACGGAGTCCGGCCGGAGCCTTTAAATTGAATATCAAACCGCTTTTTGTCAGGTGTAATATGTTCGCCAAGAACTATCGCCCGGCCATCACCCAACATTGTAAAGTGACCAAACTGGTGTCCTGCATATGCCTGGGCTAATGGTTCTGCCCCTTCGGGGATTGTGTTTCCAGAAAACAGATCAGCACTGTTATTGTTTAGATCTGAAAGGCCAAGCACTTCAGCCAAAGAGTGGTTTAAAATTACCGTCTCAGGGGCAGGAACCTTAATCGGATCAAGCCGTGAAAACATCAACTCTGGCAGACGGGTATAACTGTTATCAAAAACCCAACCACTATTCATCATTTGACTGCTCCTCATGAACTATTTTTTCAGTGCACTATAGAGAGCACAGATATCTTTGTCTCCAAGCCCCAGTTCCATTGCACCATTTAGTATTTCGCTTATCTTTGACCCGGCTGGTAGCGGAGAGTTGCAAAGTTCTGCCTCTTTTAAGACTAGCTGCATATCTTTATGGAGATGGCGTAGGGGAAAATGGGCAGAAAAATCACCAGCGGCAACGGCCTCTCCTTTAAGTTTTACCATAGGGGCTGCCATAGCTCCACTTGTCGCAACCTCAAGAAGATCATCGGTAGATAGCCCCATCTTTTCAGAGAATAAAATGGTCTCTGCAAGTCCTTGCATAAAACTGCCAAGAAGCAGATTGATAGCCAGCTTCATTCGTGAACCGCTACCCATATCTCCACAGTGAACTATTTTACTACCCATAGCCTCTAACACCCCACGGCAGTTCGCTACTGTCTTTTTGTCTCCACCCACCAAAAAAACCAGGCTGCCTTGGATGGCTGGCCCCTTGGAGCCGGATACCGGAGCATCTAAAAACTCTCCACCTGCTTGGTTGATCTTTTTTTCAGCCGTTATAACTGCTTCTGGGGAGACAGTGCTGACATTGATGATGGTTTTATTGTGTAGGGGTGTGGTTGAAATTTTATCGACAACCTCAAGAAGATCTTCTGGAGCAGAGACCATGATAACCAGGGTATCGACACTTCTGGCTAAACTAGGAGCATCCATACATAGCTCTGCCCCCTCATCAACAAGTTTTTGGGCTTTATGGGGAGTTCTACTCCATAGTGACAGCTTAAAACCGGCTTTAGCCAGATTTCTTGCCATGGGTTCACCCATAATTCCCAAACCGATCACGCCAACTTTTTCCATGGACAGTATGCTCCTTATCAACATTAGGTAGAAATTTTATTTTATACAGATTTCTACCTAAAGGTATACTATAGACGGAATCAAAAATAAAAAGAGGAGACAAATATGGATAATGGGGTAGGAGAGGCATTAGGTAAAATTCGCAACAAAACCTGTGTTCCAAGCCTGTTATGGCAACGCCTTACATCAACACCGCAAGGTGGGGACATCAAGCCTCTGTTGTTAAGAGAGGCCATCTATAACCGTCTTATACCACATCTGGAAATATTACAAGAGCAGGGCTGTTTTACGAAGGTTTCGGTGGCGGCTGTAGATGGTAAACCGGGATGGGTTGAGCTGAGTATTGGCGGAATTACTGAGCGGTTCTTTCTAGCTGTTGAGAAGATGTTCACCTAGCTTATGTATGGTGAGCTTGAGTAATACAACTCCAATTCTGACCACACCCTTCTTTTTTCCAAGGCAATGTATTGATCAACTCCAGCTTTAAAATCACGGTCCTTAATATAGTGTGCACTATATGTAAGCTCTGGCAAAAAACCTCTCTGAACTTTATGCTCTCCTTGGGCTCCAGCTTCAACCATGCGTAGCTTGTTTGTTATGGCGTATTCAATAGCCTGATAATAACATAGCTCAAAATGTAGAAAGCGGTACTCTCTCCTGCAACCCCAATAGCGTCCAAACAGTTTGTTGCCTTTTTGAAAATTCAGTGCACCTGCAACCCAACGGCCATCTAGTGAGGCTAAAAAAAGCACAATATTTTTTTTAAAATTCTGGAAAATCATTTGGAAAAAATTGTTGTTTAAATATGCTATAGCAGCTTTTTTTTCGATGGTATTTCTGTAAAACTCACCCATAATAACAGCGTGCTCATCTGTTAGTTCATCTCCCTGGAGACGAACTATGTGAACGCCACTTCTTTGAACTTGGAGACGTTCGTTTTTGATCAATTTACGTTTGCGGGATTTTAGTCTGTTTAGAAAATCATTAAAATCCTGATAATCTCTATTACGCCAATGAAACTGTAAACTGTGACGAAGGGTAAAACCGTTATCCAAAAAAGTTGCCAACTCCGTGGGGTGGATGAACAGATAGTGTATGGAGTTGCAGCCAAGTTGACTGTTTAGCTTATATACTGCATTAAATAGCTGCTGAGCAACCTTACTGTATTGGGCGTTTGGAGAGATTAAAATCTTATGGCCTGTAGCTGGTGTAAATGGTATTGCCGATACAAGTTTCGGGTAGTAGTCTCGGCCATGGGCTTGATAGGCCCTGGCCCAATCCCAATCAAAAATATACTCTCCATAACTGTTGGTTTTATAGTATAGAAGCATGGCCCCGCTAAGCACTCTATCTTGCCATAAGGTTAGATAGAAAGGCTGCCAGCCACTTCTGTTGCCAACAGCAGCACTCTTCTCTAATGTGCTGAGAAAAGTGTGATCAGAAAATGGAAAATCCAACCCGGACATCATGTTCCAGCATAGGGGGTCTATTTCGGTTATTGTTGAGTATAATTTAAGTTCCATAATCTTCAATATCAACAGTAAGTAGGCTGACTGTCTGGTTGAGTATGTTTATATCTCTACCGGGTGATCCGATCTATATAAAAATATTAACATGTAACAGTTGCCCAGCCACCTATTATCTTGATTTGTTTTCCACTCCTGCTATGCTCTGCTTGAGTGGTGTTTTTTTTATGGAGATTGAATTATGGTTATTGGTCTGCCCAAGGAGATAAAAAATAGTGAATATCGAGTCTCTATTACCCCTGGAGGAGTAGAAGTTTTAACCTTGGCTGGCCATACGGTTCTGGTTGAGGTTGGAGCTGGGGTTCAGAGCGGTTATCCAGATAGTGACTATATTGATGCTGGAGCGGAAATTTCCAACTCAGCCGAGAGAATTTTTGCTGAGGCTGAACTTGTTGTAAAAGTAAAGGAGCCGCAACCATCAGAGATAAAACAGCTCAGGCGTGGTCAAACCCTCTTTACTTTTTTCCACTTTGCCGCAAGCAAGGAGTTAACGTTAGCTGTAAAGGATTCTGGCTGTATTGCCATAGCCTATGAGACAGTAACTATGGCAGATGGTACTCTACCACTACTCACACCCATGAGTGAGGTTGCCGGACGGCTTGCTGTGCAGCAGGGGGCTAGATTTCTTGAAAAAATAAATGGTGGCTCTGGGATTTTAATTGGGGGGGTTCCGGGGGTGGCTCCTGCTAATGTTGTGGTTCTCGGAGGCGGTGTTGTTGGCACCCAAGCTGCCACTATTGCTGCCGGTATGGGGGCATCTGTTACTGTGGTAGATATCTCCCTGGAGCGACTTCGCTATCTTGGTGAAATTATGCCAGCCAACGTTAGAACCATTATTTCAAGCTCTTTTAACATCAGAAAACTATTACCCCAAGCCGATCTGGTTATAAGCGGAGTGTTGCTACCCGGCTCTCATGCTCCGTGTTTGGTAACAAGAGAGATGATTTCTGGGATGAAAAAGGGGTCGGTTATTGTTGATGTGGCTATCGACCAGGGTGGATCTATGGCTACATCGAAACCGACAAGCCATCAAGATCCTGTTTATAGCGTAGATGGAGTATTGCACTACTGTGTTACCAATATGCCTGGGATTGTTCCAGCCACCTCAACACAAGCTTTAACCAACGCTACCTTTCCCTATGTATTTAAACTTGCCAGCATGGGTTGCCGGGAGGCTCTATTGAGTGATAGCTCCCTATCTGCCGGGGCCAATATGGTCTTGGGAGATGTCACCTGTGAGAACGTTGCTAAAGCCTTTAACCTTCCATATAAAAAGGTAGAGGATGCTATGAAAAGTTTAAAGACTTAATAAACTTTAAAGTAAGGTTCAAGTTTTTGTAAAACCAAGAAACTGCGTAGAAAACATTGTTTAGGTAAAAGTTGGAGCTTAGTTGAAAAATGGTTTATGGAGAGTCCTACCAAACAAAGCAGGCCAATAAATTTCGTAACCGCCAGAACAATCATTGGCGTTTTAGGATTGAGCTAGGCCAGCGTCTTGTCAAGACGTTGCAAGACAAGCGATTATCAGCTAAAGATCCAGCAGATATAAATATTTGCGATGTCGGCTGTTCAATAGGAACTTTTGCCATAGAGTTTGCCAAAAATGGCTATAAAACATTTGGCATCGATATGGATGAAGAGGCTCTGAAAATAGCTAGAGAGTTGGCCATAGAGGAGGGGGTTGATCCAGCTTTTTACTGCGGTGATATTGCTGCCTGGGAGAGTTTCGGCCCCCCCATTGATATTGCACTCTGTTTCGATATTTTTGAGCACCTTCATGATGATCAGCTAGGAGCATTTCTCTGTTCCATAAGGGAGGCTCTGTCAGATTCTGGTGGTTTGATTTTTCACACGTTTCCCACCCAGTATGATTATCTTTTTTTTGATAAAAAAAGCAGCATACGCCATCTACCTTTATTGCCATTTAGAAACATTAAAAACTCCAGGTTTGAGCGGATATTAAGATTCTATGCAACCATGCTTGACGGGGCCTCTCTAATAAAAACCGGCCTTACTCATAAAATGTCTATTAAAAAAGATTCCCATTGCAATCCAACTACCAAGGATAGGTTGGAAGAGGTGCTCACCAGGGCAGGGTTTACTATTCTTGAAATAGGCTCGACCCAGCTTTATCCTATTATGGAGAAGCGTTGTGCCCAGTTTGGTCAGCAGCCTATCTCCCATCGTAATTTGTATGGAATAGCTGTGCCTTCATAATTGACAGACCGGTTTTTTTGAAAGGATTTACATTGCCTAATACATTTAAAGCATTGGTCCTCAATAAAAATGATGATCAAACCTATAGCGAATTCAAGCAGCTTGATCTAGCTGATCTACCAGATGGAGATGTTGTTGTCTCTATTAGCCACTCTTCTCTCAATTATAAAGATGGTTTGGCAGTTACTGGTGCAGGAAAAATTATCAGAAACTTTCCCTTTGTCCCAGGTATAGATCTGGCTGGAGTTGTTGAGTCATCAGAATCAGAGAAGTTCAAGGTTGGTGATGCTGTTCTCTTAACCGGTTGGGGAGTGGGAGAGAAATATTGGGGTGGTTTTTCCCAAAAGGCCCGCCTCAATGCCAAGTGGCTGACAGCCATGCCGGAAGGTTTAACTCCATCTCGTGCTATGGCTATTGGTACCGCAGGTTTTACCGCTATGTTATCAATAATGGCTCTGGAAAAATATGGTATCAGCAGGAAGAACGGCCCGGTTTTGGTCAGTGGTGCCAATGGTGGTGTGGGCAGTATGGCGGTTACCATGTTGGCGGCATTGGGTTATGAGGTTACCGCCTCAACAGGACGTTTAGAAGAGAGCGATTTTTTAAAATATTTGGGAGCTAGAAATATTATTCCCCGTAGCGATCTTGCTCATAAGAGTAAACCGTTGGAAAAAGAGAAATATAACGGTGCTATTGATACGGTCGGTGGTCAACCTCTGGCATCTCTGTTAAGTCAGCTTAGTTATGGAACAGCTGTTGCCGCCTGCGGATTAGCTGCTGGCATGGAGTTGCCGACAACGGTTTTTCCTTTTATTCTTCGTAATGTCGCACTGTTGGGTGTTGACTCTGTAATGTGCCCAGCCGCTAAAAGAGAGCTTACATGGCAACGGATTGTCGAAATATTGCCCATGGACAAGCTGGACTCTCTAACAAATACCATCACATTTGAGCAGTTGCCTATAGCAGCTATAGCTATTCTTAAAGGTGAGATCCGGGGGCGCACTGTTGTTACAATAGAATAAAAGCCAATAAAAAAAACGGACCCTGAAGATCAGGGTCCGTTTTAATCATAAGTGGGTCAGTTAAATTACATTTAGTGACCTGTAGCCTCCCCTGCACCTTTGGGAACACGAATATCCTCTACCAGTTGTTGAATATGTGCTGGTGGTGGAGCTGTCATGTTTGATACAAAATAGTTGGTTACAAAGTTGAGCACAGCACCAAATGCACCAAATGCACCTGGAGAGATACCTAATAGCCAGTTTGCTGGATTATCAGGTAGAGAGGCTGTACCTGGAATAAAGAACCAGCCTTTATACATAAAAATGTAGACCAGGGTTGAGAGAATTCCTACCAACATACCGGAAACTGCACCAATATTGTTGGACCGTTTGTAGAAAATCCCCATCATCAAAGCCGGGAAGATAGATGATGCCGCCAGACCAAAGGCCAAAGCCACCACCTGGGCGGCAAAACCCGGCGGGTGAAGTCCAAGATAACCGGCGACCGCAATTGCACCAGTCATAGCAAAGCGACCTGCCAGAAGCTCGTTTTTCTCAGAGATATCCTTTATGAATATTCCTTTGAGCAGATCGTGGGAGATTGATGAAGATATAGCCAAAAGCAGGCCGGCGGCAGTCGAGAGAGCAGCAGCCAGACCACCAGCAGCTACCAGAGCGATAACCCAGTTTGGCAGTTTTGCAATTTCCGGGTTGGCAAGTACCATGATATCCCGGTCTATCTTCACCATCTCGTTGCCTTTCCATCCCCACTCGGACTCGGCTCTAGCAGCGAACTCTTTGTTCTTATCGTTATAGTACTGGATACGGCCGTCGCCATTTTTATCCTCAAACTTCAATAGGCCGGTCTTCTCCCAGTTTTTAAACCAATCAGGACGTTTTGAATATTCAAGGTTGGCCTCAATAACACCAACTTCACCAGTTTGGATGGTGTTGGTAAGGTTGTAGCGGGCCATAGCACCAACAGCCGGAGCAGTAGTATAGAGTAGTGCAATGAAAAATAGTGCCCAACCAGCAGAAGAGCGGGCATCAGCAACTTTTGGAACTGTGAAAAAACGGACGATAACATGGGGCAGGCCAGCAGTACCGATCATCAGGGATAGAGTCAGCATGAACATGTTCATTGTTGAGCCCTGCTGCTGGGTATAGGAGTTAAAACCAAGAGCTATCACTGTCTCGTTTAACTTGTCCAGCATGTAGGTTCCGCTACCGTCTGCCATTGTACTTCCCAGGCCGATCTGCGGCAGGATATTGTCGGTTAGATTCAAGGAGATGAAGATAGCCGGTACAGTATAGGCAAAAATCAAAACGACGTACTGGGCAATCTGGGTGTAGGTAATACCTTTCATTCCTCCCAACACAGCGTATATGAAGACGATTCCCATGCCGATGAAAAGGCCGGTTGCGAAATCAACTTCAAGAAAACGCGAGAAGGCTACACCGATACCTTTCATCTGCCCGATAACGTATGTGATAGAGGCGGTGATAAGACAGCCAATAGCGGTAAGTCTCGCACCTTGAGAGTAAAAACGGTCACCGATAAATTCAGGTACGGTAAACTTGCCAAATTTCCGTAAATACGGTGCCAGCAACATGGCAAGTAGAACATAGCCACCTGTCCAGCCCATAAGGTATACGGATGCATCGTAACCCTTAAAAGCTATTAGTCCAGCCATACTGATGAAAGATGCGGCAGACATCCAGTCGGCACCAGTAGCCATACCGTTTTGCCAGGATTTAATGCCGCCTCCTGCAATATAGAAATCTTTGGTGGTTCCAGCTCTTGCCCAGATTGCGATTCCAATGTAGACCGCAAAGGTGAAACCAACAACAACAAAGGTCAAAGTATGTAGATCCATTATATTAATTCCCTTTACTCTTCCATGCCATATTTACGGTCGATCTGACCCATGCGTACTGCATAGAAAACAATCAGAACCAGAAAGGTGTACATGGAGCCTTGTTGGGCAAACCAAAAACCCAGAGGATATCCACCCAACATAAATTTGTTCATAAAGTCCACGAGAAAAATTCCGAGTACGTATGAGCAAAAAAACCAAATGCTAAGACATATTGTCAGTAGCCTGAGGTTTGCACTCCAATAGGCTGCGCCAGCGTCTTTTTTGTCGTTTGACATTATTACTCCTCCAAAGTTAAGTGTAAAAACACCCGTCAGAACTGGGAGCAGTTCTGTTAATAGATAAATTCCTAAAAATTACAGAGTTTTAACTACTTGTTCTCTCTATGTTCAATGAGGCTATCAACAACTGTTGAGTCGGCTAAAGTTGACGTGTCACCAAGATTTTCCAGTTCATTTGCGGCAATTTTACGCAGAATACGGCGCATGATTTTGCCCGATCTGGTTTTTGGAAGTCCGGGAGACCACTGCAACAGATCCAGGCTGGCTATTGGGCCGATTTCGTTACGGACCAAGTTGTTAAGCTCTTTTTTAAGCTCGTCAGTGCCTTCAACTCCTTGGTTTAGAGTAACATAGGCATAGATTGCCTGACCCTTGATATCATGTGGATAACCAACCACTGCAGCTTCGGCTACATCATGGTGAAGAACCAGGGCACTCTCAATTTCAGCAGTTCCCATATTGTGGCCAGAGACAATAATAACATCGTCAACCCGGCCAGTGATCCAGTAGTAACCATCTTCATCACGACGACAGCCGTCACCAGTGAAGTAGTGGTCTGGAACTGCAGTCAGGTATGTTTCCAAGAATCTTTGATGGTTGCCGTATATGGTTCTCATCATACTGGGCCATGGTGAGGCTATTACCAGGTTGCCTTCACACTCTCCCTCTATGGGGTTGCCTTGAGGGTCCATGATTTTTGGCTCAACACCAAAAAACGGTCTGGTAGCGGAGCCTGGTTTAAGTGGGGTACAGCCCGGTAGAGGTGTAATCATTATGCCGCCGGTCTCAGTCTGCCACCATGTATCGACAATAGGGCAGTTGTTTTTACCAACAACCCGGTAGTACCACTCCCATGCTTCAGGGTTGATTGGCTCTCCAACCGACCCCAAAAGGCGTAGTGAAGAGAGGTCGCACTTGTTGACCATCTCATCACCCAAACCCATCAAAGATCGGATAGCAGTGGGGGCGGTATAGAAAATATTAACCTTATGTTTTTCTATGACCTGCCAAAAACGCGAACCGTCAGGATAGGTTGGAACTCCCTCAAAAATCAGGGTAGTTGCACCATTGGCCAGAGGGCCGTAGACTATATATGAGTGGCCGGTTACCCAACCAACATCGGCTGTACACCAGTATATATCACCATCATGATAGTCAAATATATATTTGTGGGTCATGGCGGCATAGAGCAGATAACCGCTGGTGGAGTGTTGTACCCCCTTTGGTTTGCCTGTAGAGCCAGAGGTGTAGAGAATAAACAGCGGATCTTCCGAGTCCATTGCTTCAGCAGGGCAATCATCGCCAACCTGTGGTGCTGCATCGTGATACCAGATATCACGCCCATCTTCCATGTTGATATCAGCACCGGTGTGTTGGACAACAATTTGAGAACGAACGTTAGGACAATCTTCCAGAGCTGCATCAACATTGGCTTTTAGGGGAACTCTCTTGCTGCCGCGCAGAGCTTCGTCAGCGGTGATAACCACCTGACAGTCAGCATTATTTATCCGCTCTTTCAGGGAGTCTGGTGAGAAGCCGCCAAAAACTACGGCGTGTACTGCACCAATTCTGGTACAGGCCAGCATAGATACTGCTGCTATGGGGATCATGGGGAGGTAGATGCAGACCCGGTCACCTTTTTTCACCCCCTGGGCTTTTAGCACATTGGCCATTTTGCAGACCTGGGCATGTAGCTCTTTATAGGTGAGGGTGCTGCTAACGCTAGGATCGTCACCCTCAAAAATAATTGCTACCTGATCACCACGGGTCTCCAGGTGGCGGTCAATACAGTTATAAGATACGTTGGTCTTACCACCTTCAAACCAACGAATATGACCTTTGCTAAAATCGTAGTCTCTAACTTTGCCAAAAGGTTCAAACCAATCAACAAGCTCTTTAGCCCGGTTGCTCCAGAAGGTGTCTGGGTCAGAGATGGATTGCTTGTACCACTCTTGATATTTATCTTCATCAATGAAGGCTTTTTTTGCAAAATTTTCTGGAACTGGGTAGACCTTGCTCATTTATATCTATTCCTTAACAAAGTTTTAACAGTCAAGCTATCATCCCAAACCAGACATATATAATTTGTCAACTTTGAGAGTGAAAAAGCAGTAAAAAAATTTATATTATACAATATATAAACACTTATTCATATTCTTGTCTTGCATCTGTTTAGCATTTATTACAATACGTTTACAAGTGTTTTTTTTACCTGAGTTTAAAAAACAGACTGGCTTATAAATTGGATTTAATAATGTTTGTGCATTGATTTTATTATAAAAAATCAAATCATGATATAATAAAAACTGATTTATAGATTAAATTAATTTAGTAGATCTTAGCTTTTATAATAGGAGCTTCTATCTAAATTTTTTTTGGTGCATATTAGCTTTTCTTTGCCCAATTTTCTCACAAAAGTTATCATCTACTTCATGGACAACGACGACTCAGATACTATTGATCAAGATTCAGAAGAAAAGTTCCCGCCTGATATTTCCCAATCAGGTAACTTGCCTGCTGGAGATAGACTGGTCAGAAGATCTCTTCTTCAGGAGTTAAAGGGAGCTTCAGGACTCAAGGTAAGCAGTGCAAAGCTTAGTTCTGTAATTGGATCTAAACCACTACTGCTAGACGAAAAGACCACTATTCGGCAGGTGGCAAAAGCTATGAACCGGGATAAATCAGGCAGTGTACTTCTGCTTGATAAAGGCCAACTTTCCGGAATTCTGACAGACTACGACCTGCGTAGCCGGGTAGTTGCCAAAGGGTTGGATGTTGGTAGTCCGGTCTCATCAGTAATGACCCCCAACCCATCTACCCTTGATGGGGGAGATGTTGGTATTGATGCCATACTGCTTATGGCCCGTTTGGGGGTTGAACATGTTCCCATACTCAGTGATGGTTATCCAATTGGTGTTGTCACAGCTAAAGATATTTTTCAGAACCCAACAGTATCAACAATCCATCTGGTTCGTAATAGCTATCAGCAGCAGTCGTTGTCTGGGTTGAAAATGGTTGCTGAACAGATCCCAACTCTTTTGATGGATCTTACCAACTCCTGGATGCCGTCACACAATATTGGCCGCCTAATCTCCAGCGTGACAGATGCACTTAACATTCGTCTGATACAGTTGGCTGAGAAAGAGCTTGGACCGCCGCCAGTTCCATATAACTGGGTTGTTGCCGGTTCCCTGGGCCGTTGTGAGCAGACGGCCATTTCGGACCAGGACAGTTTTATGCTGCTTGACAACAACTATGATGAGAGCAAACACAGCAGCTATTTCAAGCAACTTGCCAAACAGGTTTGTAGCGGTATGAACGAGCTGGGATATGTCTACTGTCCTGGAGGTATTATGGCCCAAACCGGCAGATGGCGGCAGCCGTTAAAAGTTTGGAAAAGTTATTTTAGAGAGTGGATAGAGGAGCCAGAGCCAAATGCGTTGATGCTCTCTTGCATATTTTTTGATCTTCGCCTGCTTTACGGTAAAGAAAAACTTTTTAAAAAGTTGGAGAGGTTTATCTCAGAACGTAGCCAAAAAAACCGGATCTTTCTTACTCATATGGCAGCCAATGCTTTGAGCTCACAACCGCCTTTAGGGTTTTTCAACAATTTTACTCTGGTCAAAGGTGGTGCTCACCATCGCACTCTAAACCTTAAACAGAATGGGGTTGTTCCCGTGGTTGATCTGGCTCGAATCTACTCTCTATCAATAGGATCTGTAGCAAAAAACAGTGTGGAGCGTCTGAAGCTGGCTGCTGAAAACAGTGTTATAAGTCGTGAAGGTTCACGGGATCTACTAGATGCTTTAGAGCTGATCAGCATCACCCGCCTCCGTTATCAGGCACAACTTATTAAAGATGGCAAACCGGTAAATAACTATATGCCGCCAAACATACTCTCCAATATGGAGCAAGATCATCTTAAAGATGCATTTACCGTTATCCAGACCATGCAGTCAGCTTTGCAACAACATTTTCAGAGCAATTTAATTTGCTGATACCAGCACTGTTTCATCTCTAGTGCAAACATAGTATTAGCTTTTGGAGGTTTTAATGACCAAAGATATCCTTATAGTCGACGATGCGGAGAATATCGTTATATCACTTGAGTTTCTAATGAAAAAAGAGGGTTTTAATGTTCGTGTTGCCTCTGATGGTGATGCTGCGTTGCAGGCGATGAGGGATCATGTGCCGGACTTGGTGCTGCTTGATGTGATGATGCCAAAGCGTGATGGTTATGAGGTGTGTCAGACCATTAAAGCCTCTGCTGAGTGGCAAAAGACCAGGATAATAATGTTAACAGCCAAAAGTCGTGACGTTGAGCGGGAGAAAGGCTTGGCAATGGGGGCTGATGACTACATTACAAAACCGTTTGCTACCCGTGAGCTGGTAGCCAAAGTCCGGAAGATTTTGAAAATTGATAAGGGGTAGGGATAGTAATTAATGAGTAACCGTAGAAAATTCTGGGCACTGTTTGCAGTCTTTATGATGCTCACACTCGCAACTTTTACCTGGCTGTTTATAGAAGCTTATGTTGCGATGCCTCAAGTTGACTCTGGAACTCTATCCTGGTTTAAACACTATAGCGGTTTTGTTGTAGCGGCAATTTTCATACTACTGTTGATTCTTGCCCAGATCTGGTCATGGTTGGAAAAATCGCTCATTGAACCGGCAAGCAAGCTAGAAAGACAGACAAGCATAATTGCTAATATTGCTTCCGATCACCATATTGATATTGGTTCTGGGCACTGGTTTGGTGAACTGCCAGATACGGTGCAGAAGCTAGGAGATAGCTTGAGCAAAACCCGTAGAGAGGTGAGGGAGGCACTTGCTACCGGTGCTCATGGTGTTGAGCGGTTGGAGATGGTGATCAAGAAGTTGAAAACCGGTATTATTGTCTGTGATGGTGAAGCAAGGATTCTACTCTACAACAGTGCTGTTCAAGATATTTTTAGCGGTCATAACATGGGATTGGGGTTAGACCGTTCGCTTTACGGTTTGTTGACCCGTCTTCCGGTGGAGACCACAATAAACCACCTACTTGAGGAGCAGAACAGCTCTACGGCAAAAAAAATCGAGGAGGCATCTTTTTATTGTTCCATTGCCAAGAGCGATATCTTGCTTGACTGTACTCTGGCTCTACTCCCCGACCATAATATCAATCAGAGTATGTTTGTAATGACATTGGCCGATGTAACAAGGAATATGGAGGCGTTGCAGCGTAAAGACCGTTTGATTCGCAACTCTCTGGATAAATTCAGTTCACCTATGGCCAATATACGGGCAGCGGCAGAAAATCTGGTCAGCCATCCAGATATAGATGTGCAGACAAGGGATAGTTTCCACAAAATTATAAGCCAGGAGGTGGCAACACTCTCAGATCTGTTCTACATGGCCTCCAAAGAGGCTCAGAGTATAGCGTCTGGACATTGGATGTTGCGAGATACCAACACCTCTGACCTCTTCTTGATGCTGGATCGTCATTTGAACAAAAGTGGTGGTCCAAAAGTGGTTATGGGTGGTGAGCCACGGTGGATTCAGGCCGATGCCACGGCTCTTCTGATGGCACTAGAGAGTGTAATCTTCAATATAGCCCAGAAGAGCGGCTGCCAAACCATAACTATTGAGTCTTTAATTGGCGATGCTCTGGTATATCTGGATTTAACCTGGAGTGGAGAGCCAATTCCGGCTGCAACAGTAGAACTGTGGCAGAAACAGGCCATAATCGGTGGTGGTGATATGACCTTGGGTGAGGTTGTAGAGCGGCATGGTGGGGCGATATGGAGCCAAAAGCACCGTTGTGACGGCCAATCCATCCTGCGTATACCTGTGCCAATATCTACAAGGCAGTGGCAGCAGCCTAAGGAGGAGATCCCGGAGCGGCCTGAGTTTTACGATTTTTCCCGTAGAGATTCAACTAAAGAGTTGGGGCGGTTGGCAGCAAGTTCTCTGTCAGACCTTACCTTCGTAGTTTTTGATACCGAGACTACCGGCCTGAACCCCTCAGGTGGTGATGAGATAATCTCCATAGCCGGGGTGCGTATAGTTAATGGCAGGATACTTACAGGCGAGATTTTCAAAGAGCTGGTTGATCCTGGGTTGCCGATTCCAAAATCTTCAACAAAGATCCATGGAATTAGTAATGCTATGGTTGCTGGTGCTCCAGGAATCGACACGGTTTTACCCCGCTTTAAAGAGTTCACTGCTGGTGCGGTTTTGGTGGCTCACAATGCAGCCTTTGATATGCGTTTTTTACAGCTAAAGGAGGAGAGCAGCGGTGTCTGGTTTGACAACCCGGTTCTCGATACTCTTCTGCTATCGGTATATCTACACGAAGATGTGATTGACCACACTTTGGACGGTATTGCTGGCAGGTTAGGTGTAGAGGTGCAAGATCGCCATACCGCTCTGGGCGATGCCATGGTCACTGCACAGGCATTTTTAAAGTTGCTGAAGCTGTTGAAAAACAAGGGGGTCACAAGCTTGGGGCTGGCTATAGAGGCTTCTGAGAATATGATCCAAATCCGAAAACAGCAAGAGAAGGCAAGATATTAAGTGATGTACCCTGCATCAAACAGTTATAAAAAGCATCGTTTGATAGCTCTCTGTCTTGTCGGTTTCCTGGCTTTGAATTATCCCATATTATATCTGTTTGACCGGGCTGAGTTATATCTTGGTATTCCAGTTCTATTTCTCTACCTTTTTATCTTCTGGGGTTTTTTTATCTTAATGACCGCCATGGTGGTTGAGAAAAACACCAAGGAGGAGGGGTGAAATGGGCCTCTCCTGGCAGTGGCTGGTTCCTCTGGTATCTATCGCTTATCTAGGGTTGCTATTTGCCGTTGCATATTTTGCCGATTCTCGTGCCTCTCAGGGACGCTCCCTGATAAGTAATCCCTATGTTTATACCCTCTCAATTGCCGTCTACTGTACATCATGGACCTTTTACGGCAGTGTTGGCAGAGCTTCGGTGAGTGGGATTGGTTTTCTACCGATCTATCTTGGTCCCACCATAATTGCCGCTATTTGGTGGCCTGTTTTAGGTAAAATCATCAAAATTTCTAAAGTTAACCGGATTACCTCCATCGCTGATTTTATCGCCTCACGTTATGGCAAAAGCCGAGGCATTGCTGCTATGGTTACCATGATTGCCGTGGTGGGAATCATGCCATATATCTCTCTGCAACTAAAGGCAATAGCCACAAGTCTTGATGTCCTGGTCCACCATCTGCAGTTTGGTTTTGCCACTATAAGCTACCAAGCTCCATGGGGAGATACCGCCCTCTATGTTGCTCTGATTCTGGCTCTTTTCTCGATCTTTTTTGGTACTCGTCACTTAGATGCAACCGAACGCCATGAGGGGATGGTTGCAGCGATTGCTTTTGAATCTATCATCAAGCTGTTGGCTTTTTTAGCGGTGGGGATTTTTGTCACCTTCGGTCTTTTTGATGGTCCAGCACATCTATTTCAACAGGCAGTTGCCGACCCTAAATTAAAAGATCTTATGGGGTTTGATGCTCTTCCAGGAGGTTATGCAAATTGGTTTTCCCTAACTTTTCTTGCTATGATGGCGGTTCTTTTCCTGCCACGGCAGTTCCAGGTTTTAGTGGTGGAAAATGTCAATGAAAATCATATCCATAAAGCTGCATGGCTATTCCCCCTCTACCTTTTAATCATCAACCTTTTTGTGCTGCCAATTGCTTTTGCAGGAGATATGATTTTTCACGGTGCTGGGGTAGATCCTGATACATTTGTTCTCACCCTGCCTATTTATGGCAACCAGCAGTGGTTGGCACTTTTTGCCTATATTGGAGGACTATCTGCGGCAACAGGTATGGTGATTGTAGCTGTTATCGCTCTATCCACAATGGTCTGTAACGATCTGGTTATTCCTGCTCTTCTACGTTTGCAACTGCTAGTCTCTGATGATCTTTCCGGGACTATTTTAGCGATTCGCCGTGGAGTTATTTTAACCCTGCTGCTGTTGGGATACATGTATTTTCGGTTTATTGGTGAGTCTTATGCTCTTGTCACCATTGGTCTGGTCTCCTTTGCTGCTGCTGCTCAGTTTGCCCCGCCCATCCTAATAGGAATCTTCTGGAAGGGAGCAAGTCGTCGTGGAGCCATTGTAGGTCTTATTGCCGGGTTTTTGGTATGGGCCCACACTTTGCTATTTGCCTCTTTTGCTCTCTCTGGCTGGGTTCCCGAGACCGTTCTGACTGTTGGTCCATGGGGTATATCCTGGCTCCGTCCCCAAGCTCTTTTTGGCTTGGATGTTTTTGACCCAATAACCCACTCGGTATTTTGGAGTATGCTGTTCAATATTGGCCTTTTGGTAGGGGTATCGCTTTTTGACCGACAGACCTCTGTTGAACGAATTCAAGCACTAAATTTTGTTGATGTGTTTGAGCAGGGGGCTATAGGTGGAGATGCCTATCTTTGGAGTGGTTCGGTATCAGTTTTTGACCTGAAAAAGTTGCTGGCAAGGTTTGTTGGTCCGGCAGTGGCTGAGTTGCAGGTTGCACAGTTTATTGATAGAAACCGCCTGAAACTATCAAACAGCTTACAGGCTCCGTCAACCCTGGTTGCTTTTGCCGAGCAGCGTCTTGCAGGGGCAATTGGCTCAGCATCGGCCAGAATTATGATCCACTCCGTTGTTAAGGGTGAGGAGATGGACCTGGAGAGGGTAATGCGTATTCTGGATCAGACCAGCCAGGTGATTGAATATAGCCAGCGTCTAGAGGAAAAGTCTGCTGAACTGGAGGCGGCTACACAGGAGTTGAAACAGGCCAATATCCGCCTTCAGGAGTTAGATAGTATGAAGGATGATTTTATCTCAACTATCAGCCATGAACTGCGAACTCCTCTAACCTCCATCCGGGCCTTCTCTGAGATTTTGCACGATAATAGCGAGCTGTCTATTGTAGAGCGACAGAAATTTCTCTCTATTGTCATCAAGGAGACAGAACGATTGACCAGGCTGGTAAACCAGGTTTTGGACCTTGCCAAGCTTGAGTCAGGACGGATGGATTGGCGGCCTACAGAGGTTGATCTTGCCCTTATAACCAGAGAAGCCATTGAGACAACCAGCCAACTGTTTGAGAAGCAGTCGGTTAAGTTGGAAAATCTAGTTCCAGATAGCCCTACATTTATCTATGCTGACCGGGACCGTATCCAGCGAGTAGTTATCAACCTGCTCTCAAACGCTGTAAAGTTCAGCCATGAAAGGGGTGGTTTGGTGACAATTCGTCTCCATAAAGATGACTGGGGTGTAGGTCTGGAAGTTGAGGACAATGGCCCAGGCATCACTAAAGGAGACGAAATACGGATTTTTGATAAATTTCATCAAGTGCAGGATGAATCAGGAGAAAATAGCCAGGGAGGCAGCGGCCTTGGTTTGGCAATTTGCCAGCGTATTATAGAGCATCACCATGGTCGTATATGGGTAGAGAGTAGACCTGGCCAGGGAGCAACTTTTATTTTCACCCTACCGGAAGATAAGGCTGCTGAGAACAAATTATCGGCCCAACCTCTTGATTCACCAAGACAAACCAATTAGTTGCAGCATATAATCTACGGCAAACTACCTTCCCTAGGATTAATGAAGAATAAATAACTAACTTAGGTGCTGGCTATGTCAGTTGGGAATAGATTTTTGCGGAAGTTTTTGTTATATCTTAGGCTTATTGAGTTCAACCTATATTCGGCATTTGTTTGTACATCACCGGCACAACCTTTTGATTCACTAGGCAAACCAGAAAAAAGTCTCACCACCAACAAGGTGACTTCAATTTTTCTTGGTTAACTAGATAAACCAATATGTTATGCCATAAATGCACGCCAAATTACTGAATCTTGGTTCAAACATTGTGACAGGCAAATTGAAATGCAGACTGATAAGCCAATAGGTAAAAAACCAAAAGCAGTGACAACACCTGCCGGTGCTTTACCCCCCCTGGTGATAATCCCAGCCTATAATGAGGAGGTTGCGATTGGTCGTGTAGTTTCCAGACTGCTTGAACTTGGTTTTCATGTTGTGGTTGTCGATGATTGTTCTAAAGATAACACCATAAAGGTGGCTGAAAAGGCCGGGGCAACTGTACTTCGTCATCCAACCAACCTCGGCTATGGTTGTGCCCTCCAGACCGGGTATCTCTACGCTTTGGAAAAAAACTACCAGCGGGTGGTGCAGGCCGATGGTGATGGTCAGCACGAGCCAGACTCTGCATTGGATCTTATCCGGGTAATGGAGGAGAAAAATGTTGATGTTGTGATAGGTAGCCGATTTTTGCACCCTCTAAACTACCAAGCCCCACGACTTCGACGTATGGGGCAGCATTTTTTTAGCTATATGGTAAACATTACTACCGGTATGGGGATAACAGATCCAACTAGTGGATTCCAGGCGTTAAGCCTTGATGTGATAAAGTTCTACTGCACAAGGGTGTTTCCTGACGATTATCCCGATGCAAATATTCTCATGCTTTTGCATAGAAAGAGGTTCAGGGTTACAGAGACAGCAGTTCGCATGTATCCAAGTTCCAGTGGTTCAATGCACTCTGGTTTTTTCAACCCTATCTACTATGTTATCAGAATGAACTTCTCTATGTTCATGAGTAGGCTGGTTAAATTGACAGGGGAAAAACAGAGATGATGTCCAAACAGATGTTGCTCATTTTTCTATTGGGCCTTGCATTTTTTGCCAGTATTATAATGTTGGTGAGAACCTACCGTTTTCGTGAAAAATATAGTCTGCTCTGGATCGGGATAAGTCTGGGTTTCCTCTCAATACCATTCCTTATAGACTATTACACAGCTTTAGGTAAATTCATTGGTATTATCAATCCGATATCGTTTTTTTTCTTCTTCGGAATTGTCACCCTGTTTCTACTCTCTGTACAGTTTACCATCGCTTTGACTGTAGCTTTCAACCAACGCAAAGATATTGCTCAAAAAGTTGCCTTGCTAGAGTGTAAAATACTGGAGTTGGAGAAAAAAATTCAATTTCAAGCATCGTCAAACAGCTTGGTCACGCCGGAAAACCAGGATACGAAAGACATCAGCAAAGACCGCTAGGTTCTCTACTACAGAGAAGTTGTTTTTTGCAAAAATATCTATAAAATCTGAGATCCGGTAGTTATACTCCAGAACATTCTCATCACCCTTTATAAGCTCTGAGAGATAGGGCAGGGTTTTTCCCCAGAAAGAGCCGTGATTTGGCTGAATAATCAGAACGTAGCGACTGCTGATTCGCATCATCTCCTGGGCCATCGGTTCAAAGTGGATAAAATGCTCCAGCATTCCATCGCTAGATACCATGTCAAAAGTTCCGGTCTCGTATTCAACATTTTTCAACTCTGCCTTTAATCCTTTGTTACGGCAGACCTCTACCGCTGTTGGAGAGACATCAATACCCTGGCAGTTGAGTTTTGCTTCTTGGTAAACACTTAATATATGACCCAGGCCACAGCCAACCTCCAAAATTGATTTGGGTGCTAATCTGGGGAGGAGGGTATGAAGTGCCTTTTTCTTGGCTTTGAACATTCGTCTTCCTAAACCTGTTAGACGCTCCTCTTCTGTTGAACCAGCCCACCGCTCTTCCCATGTTTCGTAGAGCTTTTCATCTAGTTTATCCATAGGTCTTTTTCTCCCAATATTGGGGTACTGCCCCAAACCCTGCTGGAAAGATGATGCCCTCTTCCCAGACCCATCCCATTAAGTTTTTTTGAAGTATTCTTTTATTTTTTCTGCAATATAGGTTATATCGCCTTGGTTAAGGCATGGGTGAGCAGGGATGTAACAGACCTTCCCCTCTAGCATATTGGCGTTTGGGTAAGAGCCTTTAACATATTTTGCATACCGAGCCATTTGTGTTACATCCTGAGCAGACTCATCCTGAGCATCTATACGTTGTTCTAAGAGGTATTTGCGCATCTCATCTTTCTTCTCGCTCCATACAGAGTAGTGTACAGCTACATGGGTGCGGTCATCTGGATCTATCGGCAGGTGCAGATCATCAATTCCTTTTAGAGCCTGATTGTAAAATTTTAAAATGGCATTTCGCTTTTTGTTAGAGTCGTCCAAGGTGCGGATCTGACGCAGACCAAGCCTGGCCTGAATATCAAACATTTTAATAAAATAGCCATCTGGCGGAGCAGTCAATACAGGTTTTTTAACCTTGAACCACGGCTCATAACGTTTGTCTTGGTTCTGCTCCCAGAGTTTTACCCGTGGGAACAGGGTAAAACCATGAAAAAACGGGTTGTTTAAAAATTTAAGCAGACAGCCTTTAATTGCAGCTGGAAAAAGCTCTTTTATCGGAATTGTCCGAAAGCTCTCTTCTTGAATTTTGCGTAGATTGGCAATTGTCTCAGGATCATTGGATACCGCCATTCCACCACCCAAGCCGTAAAAAGATTTTCCGTAGCCGAAGCTAAAGCAGCCTATATCATAAGAGCCAATACGCCGGCCTTTATACTCTCCACCGCAGGTTCTGGCACTATCTTCAATAAGGCGAAGTTTGTGCTTTTTTGCAATCGCCATTATAGGATCCATCTCAAGTGGTAGTCCGTTAAGATGGGTAGCCAGTATTGCCTTGGTTTTTGGAGTGATTGCCGACTCAATAAGCTTTGGGTCTATATTTAATGTTTCCAGGTCTACATCAACAAAAACTGGAGTATGACCAGACATTACAATAACTTCAGGATCAATCCAGAAGGTGAAGGCGGGGACAATAATTTCGCTTCCAGGTTCAAGGTTAAGAGCTTTCAGGGAAAAATAGAGTGCACTGCGGCAGTTGGTAAAAGCCACAGCCTCTTTAACGCCAATCAACTCAGCAAAAGCCCGCTCAAACTCAGGTACTCCTTTCTGTGAAGCTGCACTGGCAGGATTTAACAAGCGCATGAGAATGTAGAGAACTTCTTTAACTCTCAGATCTACCCAAACACGGGGATAGGCTTTTAACATCAATCTGTCCTATTGTCTAAAAAGGTTAATTAATACCTGAAGCCGTTGCTTCAGGTAAGATCAAGCCATCCTGCCAGCCAGGAGTAAACTACAGCTATATACTCACGGCAGACCTCTTTGAAAAGTTCCAACCTTTCAACAGGTGAGCGTGGATTCAATTCGTATGGCTCGGCTGAAACCACCGGCCCGCTAATGGCTTTTTTTAGTAAAATTCTTTTAATTCGGTATGTGTGGTAAGAGGATGATACAAAAATTGCCCGATTAAAATCAAACTGGCTGCCAAACCGTTTCAGCATTGAGGTTATATCGTCGTAGGTGTGGCTGGTCTCACTGTGGGTGAGCAGGTTTTTTTCTGGAATATGGTGATAATCAACCAGCTCTTTAGCCATGATTTCAGCATAAGAGTCACCATTTTTCCCTTGCCACCCCCCACCCAAGGTAAGAATTTTCCCGCCTGCTCCCTGGCGGTAAAGGTCCACCCCTTTGCGTAGCCGGACCATAGTTCTAAAGCCTGGAAAACCGTTTGCGTAGACACCTGCCGAAAAGATCACAATAAGCTCGCCATGGCCTGGTGGTTCATCGACAATCAGAGGCCGGTATAGAGTCTCGGTCAGCGGTGAAAAAAGGATAATAATAGCCCCAATATTTAGGGCTATTATTAAACCAATAACAGGCTTTACAGCAGGTTTTAGCATCAGTAATGGTCACTCTTTTGCCAAAGCTGCAGCCTCCTGTCTCTCTTTATCCTTGGTAGCTTTTAGCTCTGGGTAGACCACTTTGTTGTTCTTCTCCTCATACTCATCAAGATCTTCATTAAACTCTTCTATTGAGAAGTGGGGTTTTTTCTCCAACAGTGGGTAGTATACGTTCATGAAGTCTGGATCGTCAGCCAGAAAACAGGAGTGGTAAGCACCAAAAGGGGTCTTTTTAAGGGCGTTATCACGCACTTTATCAAGAGGTTCATCCATAACATTACCAAGATAGATGTGCATATTTGCACAGTTGAGCACATCCCCATAAGGGGTCATATTGATCATCTCTTTGGTGCCTGGACAGCCAAACTGCTTACCATAATTGTAATTAAGGTGCCGCTGAACATAGTTGTAAGGTCTGATCACCTCTTCATAATCTTGAATTGCCTGTTCGTCCAGCAACACATCCCGGCCTTTGAAGTTGCCAACACCTTTAGCGAATAGCGTGTTGAGCAGCAATTTCTCTTTTTCGCAGAAGTCGAGAAGTGAGCGGAAATGATCGGTGTAGATATTCTCACGGTGAACAACAGTGTTGATGATCACCTTGATGCCATATTTTTTGCAGAGCTTGATACCGTTTAAAACCCGGTCAAAACTACCAAAACGGAGCCGGAAAAGATCATGCATCTCGCTGATGCCGGAGTCGAGGCTGAAGTTGATTGTGTCTACTCCAATCTCAGCAGCTTTTTTAGCCTTTTCTTCATCAAAAAGCCAGCCGTTGGTGGATATGATTAGGTGGTTATAGTTGCCTTGGCAAGCTTCCAAAATTTCTGCCCACTGCTGATGAACAAATGGTTCGCCACCTTCAATGCCAAAAGTGGTCGCTCCTAGTGCCATTGCCTCTTTAACAACCCGTTTGTAGTCATCAGGCTCCATCTCACGACGTACATCACTCTGGTCCAACCGGATGCAGAGACAGTGATGGCAACGGAAGTTGCAGCGGTAGGTTCCTGAAAATTCAATACCACGGAGTACAAATTTTTTAATCTTGAAAAAGTTGTAAAATTTACCCAAAGCAATGTTGCGGATCAGGCGGAACGGATAGAGGGGTTTCTTCCAGTGAATTCCGTATTTAAACCTGATTTTCCACAGGGTAAGAAATTTTTTAAACGGCTCTTCAGTTTTGGTATTGACAACCTTCCTGGCTTTGGTCTGCTCATCTGCCTCAACCAGCATCTGAAAAACTTTTTTCTGCTGCTCAGGGTCTTTAAAAACCCGTTCAACATCTCCTTGCATAGCTTCAAGCACACTGGAGGTTATCTCCGAGGTGATGGATGGTGCAAGTGGATTTTTGTCTGCCAGATCTGCATCTGGAAGCGGGGCAGAAAAGGGGTTTAGCTCCTGTTTTGGGGCAGTTTGCACTGCTGTAGCACTGTTTGACATGATGTTAACGCCTCGTTAATTGACGGTTTTTGATGTAAATCGACCTTTTCGCAACTTATTTGCTAAAGATAGTGCAGCTTTTTCAAATCGGTAGCCGAAAATGTTGGTAGCAGAGTCGGCCAGTGTAAGTCTGATTCCTGATGGTATACCAATTATCGGTGGTGTTCCCAGTACAATACAATTTTCACATAGAGGAGAGTGCTCTAAAAATTTTTCATCCACCATAGATTGGCGAAACTTCAACATTGCTTCGCCGTTCCATATCTCTTGAAAGCTTTGATTCTTGATGTTGCCCACGGCCATCTCATGATTGGAGTCGTATATGCATGGCAGAACATTACCATTCCATGAGATTACCGACGTAGACCATAATCGTGAGCAAGGTGGATGGTAGGTATGGTTCTCACGAAATGAAAAAGTATCAGAATCCTTGAAAGAGCTACCCCAAGTGGATACCTCTCGAATACGCACTTCATCTATCAGGCCGTCAAATCTAGCCAGGAACTCCGCCTGCTCATCGTCAGAACACTCCTCCAACTCCAACATTAAAATTGATAGTACGCAGTAGGGCGAATTTTTACCTTTTCTCTTTTTTTCTTCAAGAAAATAGAGAATATTATTTAGTGTTTTGTCAAAGTCTGCACCAACACGTGCTTTCTCATACTGGCTTTTTTTAAAGCCGTCAAAAGCAAAGGATATAGATGTTACTCCAGACTCCAGCAGCATTTCAGCCTTGTTTTTAGTCAGCATTGTGGCATTGGTATTAAGAAGCGGCTTAATGCCCTTATCGGCTGCATAACGGGCCATCTCAAAGAACTTCGGGTGATAGAGAGACTCCCCGGAAACTGCCAAGGTTACTGCCGAAGCGTATCTGCTTATTTCATCAATGATTTTTTTGTAAAGGTCAAAATCCATAAAGCCTCTGTCCACCTCTAGCATATCCATGCCGGTTGGACACATAACGCACTTTAAGTTGCAATTATTGGTTGGTTCAAGCCAAAAATAGGTGGGCAAATTGTCAAGGTGGGTGACCTTGCGGTGAAGGTTGCTCAGAGCGCGCAGGTTGTTCCAGATGACTGACGGCTTATTCATCTATTTTAAAACTCGTAGAATGCTGTTATTGCTATTAGATTTTTCATTACCGTAAGTTATCACATGACCACTGAAAATACAACTACTCCTCTGTCAGTCTTATGCCCATCTATCACCGGTTGCCAAGAAATATAATACATTATCGTAAGTTAATAGATATGTAAAGATAACTCATTGTAATAACTGTATCTATAGACCTTTGTATGTTACGAAATTGTAAAATAATTTTGAAAAATATCTGAGTGATATATATCCTGTCGTGGTAGTCTATCGGTTGGATTATTTAGTGAAACGTGTGGAGGCTGACAGAGAATGGTCAACAAGATCTTGAAAAAGGGGCCTGGGTTGTTTGAGTCTCTGCCTCTGACATGGCCAGTTCTCGGTAGAGGCAGAGTTCAGTCAGCTATTTTTATCTTTGGTTTCCTCGTTTTTACAGCCTCTATTTTCTATTTTTCGATAGCCCCACAACTAGAACGCAAATCTTTCCCAA